>NZ_QBTW01000012.1:0-109761 GCF_003057865.1 Muricauda brasiliensis
CTGTTGAAACAGGCATTTGCCATTGCAAAATCCGGAATACCTTACGATGAGAACCATATATCGAGATTGGCTTAAAAAGACTTGCTTTTTAACTCAGTTCTTTGTTGTAGCAAGTTTTTTTTGAGTATTCGAAATCCTACCAAAATGATTCCAGTTCCGATTGCAAATAAATTTAACTTAATTCTATGCATATTCTCAATTCCGTGATACCTTTTTATTCCATCAAATTTGTTCATTAAAATGATAAATCCAATCGGTATTAAAAAAAGTAGTAATAATAGAAATTCAATTGAAGTGTCAGGTGATCCGTCTATAATTAAAGAGTTAATTAAATTAAACAGAGAAAAGTAAAACCAACCTGTTATTAATATCCATCCTGTTTTCTTTTTCAGAAATAGTCCAATTAACAAGGCGATTGACGCAATGGATGCGGTGAACATGTTTGAGATTTGAAGCCCATAAACAATGTTTGGCAAGTCATATCTTTCGTCCCAAGGAACTACTACTCCGAGAAAATCGTCAAACATTTTTAATTCCCAAATCCAAATTCCCACCACCAAAAGAAATAGAAGAAAATATATACTGAAAGTAATATGTCGGTTAGTGATTTTGATTTTCAAAATTTGCTACAACTTGTTTATATAGAAGTAAAATACATCTATATACACCCAAAATAGGAATAAAACCAATGATCGGCGTCATTTATTATTTAAAATCAAATAACTCTTTTACGTCAACCTCGAGAGCTTTGGCCAGTAATTTCAAATTGGATATTGTAGTGTTTACCTCGCCGTTTTCAATACGCCAAACTTGATTTTTGGATAATCCGGCGATGGCCTCCAGTTTAGTCTGCGACAAATTCCGTTCTTCACGCAAAGCCTTGAGATTCATACCAAAATCACGTATAAATAATTTTTCTTCAAGGCTCAATTTATTTCGCATGCTCCAATTTGCACTATATATAGAGATAAATCTTCCCTATATATAGTGATAGATAGAAAAAAGATATTATCTTTAAATATCTACTTAATCAATTTCGATGCTAAAAAGCCCAATACAAACCATTAGTAACTTCCTCCACCAAGCTTCCCCTGCCCCATTACAAATCACCTTTGCAACCTTAGAAATCCACAACTCCCAAAACGGGCAGTTCCTAAACCATGTTCGTCGCCCGCAGAGCCGCATTATCCTTAAAAAAATATCTTGTAGCGATGTAGCAGAACTTACGGTGCTGGACAATCTGGTGTTCCGCTTTTCCTTTCAATTCCGTATGCCGCCGACCAAAGAGTTTCATACTATAAAAATGCTATCCCTGCCCCGCCCCTTGGACCATGGTAAGCTGCTGGTAGATGAAGAAAAAATAATGCTATCCTTTAGGATAGATGCCCCGGACCCATCACTTAGGGTGGAGGTAACGCATACCTACCAAGGCATTTGCGACCTAAAAGAGCTCAGTGCGCCCGTTCCAGAAAAAACGTTGAAGCTGCACAACAAAGGCTAGCCCCCCACCTGGGCGCTTTTTTTACTGTTCTTGAACTCACTAGGGCTCAGCCCAAATTTCTCCTTAAAGATCTTGGAAAAATAACTCCGGCTCGTAAACCCGATGGAGTAGACGACTTCGGAGATGTTCATTTCGGTGGTGGCAATGTAGTTTCTGGCCAGCTCTAAACGGGCGTGCCTTATATATTCGGTCACCGTTTTGTTGTAGAGCAGCTTAAAGCCTTCCTGTAGTTTGGCCTGGGTGAGCCCGGTATCGGCCGAAATGTCCTCCAACGAAAAATCCTTGGCAATGTTCTTTTCTATCTTTTTGGCATAGTTGCGAACCACCTTTAACTCCCTTTTCAGCAAACTGGTCTGCGGTCTTTTGTCCAACACCTCTTTGTTGTGCTGGATCATGTGCATGGATAGAATCTGGTACACCAGCCCTTCGATCATCATAATGCGGATCATACCTTTGGTCTTCACCTTTTTTATGGCCGTTACCACCTCGGCCATTTTTAGGTTGTAGGACCCATAGTAGGCAAAAACCTTTTCGTGGTCGGTATCCAAAAATACTTCGTACAGCTTTTTATTGAGTTCTTCCCCTTGGTTTAATCTTTTGCGCAAAAATGGTTTTCTGCGCACCTGTATCACAGTTTGGGAAATTTTTACATCCTTGGGAAAATACCTGTCAGTAATCCCACCATCGCGATTGGTAAGGATAACGGACTGGAACTGCTCCATGATCTTTATCTTATCTTCTGGCTGGTACCCGAACTTATGGCCACAATAGCCCTCCAAACAATAATAAAAACTGATCGGGTTAAAGTCGGATGTGTCCACTTCTATCAAAACCTCATCAAAAAAGGTAATGTCCAACTCCAACAAGCTCACGCCCCAGTCAAACGTTATAAAACGTATAGTGCCCTTTGCCTTGTCGTTGGAAACTTTCAACTGGTGCTGCCCCCACTGCTCTTCAATAGCTCCTCCTAAAACATTTTTTATCTGCTCCACAGATTCCGCAGTATCTTGGGCCTTTACTTTAATTTTGATCATTGGGTTTACAACTGACTTTTGTTTGATTATTGGGTCTAAATCCTATAAATATACTCTTTGTTGGCCTTTGTACAAGGTCAGTCCCCTAATTCCATATATCAAAAGCAACACGATTAAAACTATTTGCGTCAACCTTTCCGAGCTTCTTTTGCTTACTTGGGGTCATATTACAGAAGATTATGATTTACAAACTTTCAAATGAAGCTAGCACAAGCGAGATAGAAAAGGAGTTTGGAATTCCCTTCAGATATCCAAATTTATACACTCCCAATCCATTGATCAACGGCTTTAATGAGACCAACATAAGCGTGGTGACGATGGAAAACAAAAATGAGATAACATTTGCCATATGGGGCCTTATGCCGCAGGACTTTAAAGAAGATTGGCACATTTTCCAAGACAATGCCAATACTTTGAACGTGCAACTGGATGAATTGGAAAACGTTTCTTGGATGAAGGATTCTTTTAAAGAAAGGCGTTGTGTAATTATTGTCACCGGATTTTACACTCATTTGTTGGACAACGGCAATACCTGTAGCTATTATATTCAACAAGAATCTGAAAAACCGTTCTACTTGGCGGGCACATACAATATGTTGAACGATGGATTTTTATGCGCCGCACTGATGGTCGGCAAAACCGACAACTTTGTTTCGAACTACCACAACATCAGCAACCTTGCCCCCATTATTGTTCCAAAGGAAAAAGTATCGGTTTGGCTGAACGATGGCCATGACATGGAAAGCCTAAAAGAAATCATTGAAAGACCACATAAGACCAAATTGAAGGCCAAACGTATTTCCAACGAATTCTTTCTAAAAAACTTGACCTCAAATTATCAGATAGATTCCCTGTTTTCCTGAAAAATTAAGGCAAACCACTATACATCAATATATTAAGATTCTATTTTTTTGAGTCAACATATAATCGGAAAACGGCAAGCTTAGGGAAAAAAGTAAACGACATTTGTAATGTACCGATTAAAGGATAATCGGGCACTAACTTAAAAAACACTACTATTATGTTACGTTGGACAATCATCTTTATCATCTTGGCCATTATTGCCGGTGTATTCGGTTTTGGTGGAATCGCTGCAGGTGCAGCAAGTATAGCCAAGATTTTATTCTTCATATTTATTGTGCTGTTTATCATATCGTTGATATCAGGAAGAAAAAGATTATAAAACCAAGAAACACAATAAAATCATTAACCCTTAAATATAGAACCCATGAGAAAATCAATAAGTTTATTCGCACTTTTTATTGCAATGGCACTTACCTTGAGTATGACGAGTTGCAGAGAAACAAATGAAGATAAGGCCGAAGAAGCCATCGAAGAAGTAGAGGATGCTGCTGAAGATGTAGGTGATGGTATCGAAGACGCGGCAGAAGACGTTGAAGACGAAGTAGAGGACGCTACAGACGACAGCCCTCAATAAAATAACCATTAGCACACACTAGAAAAACTCTGGCACCATCGCCAGAGTTTTTTTGATTGGCACCAATTTTACCACAAAATACGGGAGCGGTAAATTCATTTCGTTATACCTTAGGAGAAACAAACACCACCATTAGTTGTGAATACCGCTTTAACCACAATCTACATTCTCACCTCCATTTGGGCCATTGGGGCCGTTATCTACCACGGCAGGAGGCCATCAAGATCCATAAGTTGGGCGCTTGCCATTATTTTTCTTCCTTATTTGGGCGCGGCGCTCTATTATCTATTTGGTATGAACCGCCGAAAGTTCAAATTTTTCAATACCAAGGAGTTCGACAAAAGAAATAAGTACACCCACCCCAAGATTTCCACCCAAGAAAAATTCTTGACCCATTTTGATGACGATATCCGAAAAGAACGGCTCAATAGATTGATCGAGACCAATTCCGACAGTACAGCAAAAAAAGGCAACTCCATAACAGCGCTCCAAGATGGGGGCGAAACCTTCAATGTTCTTTTTAAGGCGATGGAGAAAGCCGAAAAGTTCATCCACGTTCAATACTATATTTTGGAAAGAGGCACCCTACTGGACAAAATGCTGGAGCTTTTTAAAAGAAAAATACGGGAGGGCGTAGAAGTTCGAATCATCTACGACTCCCTTGGAAGCTACAAGCTACGTGGGCGTCCCAGAAAAGAGTTTGAGGACATTGGTGTAAAAATATACCCCATAATGCCGATACGGCTGACCAATTTATTGTTCTCCCTTAATTTTAGGAACCATCGAAAAATCGTCATCATCGATAACAAAATTGCCTTTACCGGTGGTGTGAATGTATCGGACAAATATATAAGTCGAAAAAATGAGCTGGGCAAATGGAAAGATATCCATCTAAAGCTCGAAGGCCCCATTGTAAACGATCTACACCTTATTTTTCTGAAAGATTACTTTTTTGCGAGCAACAAGGAAGATTTTCATATCCCTGATTACCTTACCGAACAACAAAAGGCCGGCGATGTGGATGCACAACTCGTTGCAGGGGGGCCAGATTCGAAACATCCCACTATAATGCAACAATACATTGGGATGATGAACCAGGCTCAAAAGTCCATTTGTATAGCAAACCCCTACTTTGTACCGGGAGAGGCCTTTCTGGAGAACATGAAAATAGTTGCCATGGAAGGTGTGGAAATACGTTTGTTGGTTCCCAAAAAATCCGATTCGCAAGCAGCTAAATTTGCTATGTTCTCCCACTTTGAGGAATTATTGGAAGTAGGGGTCAAAATTTATTTTCGGCCCGATTTTTCCCATAGCAAGATCATGATCGTGGATGATGACCTGGTCTCCATCGGTTCCGGGAATTTTGACATTCGGAGTTTTGAGCTCAACTACGAGACCAATATTCTTATCTACAACAAGGAAATAACAACAGAAATGATAGGCGAGTTCGAAAAACTATGTGAAAAAGCGGATTTGGTCACATTGGAACGCTATCAAAACAGAACCATCTGGCTAAGATTTCTTGAAGGTCTTTTCAAATTCTTCAAACCCGTCATCTAATCTTCCTGCTTATTTGAATCAATGATTAATTTATTTGAGATAAGCAGATTCTGGGACAGAGTTACCTTTGTGTCAAAATAAAACTATCATGAAAAACGCAATTTTATTTCTATTTTTAATCGGAGCAACAGCACTTAGTGCCCAAAGTATATCCAAGAACGCATTGGGTATAAGAGTTGGCGACAATGACGGTTTTGGAGGGGAAATCTCCTATCAGCGTTATTTGCACGAGAACAACAGATTGGAGTTTGACCTTGGTTGGAGAGATTCCGATAATGTAGAAGCCTTTAAACTGGTAGGTCTTTATCAGTGGGTAATGCCCATAGATGGAGGATTCCATTGGTACGTAGGTGCCGGTGGTGGTGTTGGGTCTTTTGATGCTGGTGAAAACGATGGTGCATTTGCCCTGATCGCTGGTGATATAGGTATTGAATACGATTTTGATATTCCATTGTTGATTTCGTTGGATATGAGACCGGAAATTGGTTTCAACGATGACTACTCGGACGACCTTGACCTGGATATCGCCCTAGGGCTTAGATACCAGTTTTAGAAAAACAAATAATCACACTAAAAAGGGCAAATTGTAATTTGCCCTTTTTTTAACCCATAAATTTTGAAAAGAAAGCTAAAACTACTTTTACTACTGTCCCTATCGGTATTTTTAGTTATCAGTATTTTGAAGAAACCCAAAAACAGCATACCCGAGAGCATCGAGCAAGAGGCTAGAATTGCACTGGGCTACTTTCCGGAACTAGAGGGCATCCCTATTGAGTTCAAGTTCAAAAAGAACATCAAAAAATCGGTAATGCAGGCCCAACCTACTTGGAGCGGTCTGCTAAAACCAAAGAACAAGCGCAGCTATGTGATCTTGATCAGTGAAAAGTTCAAGATATCCGGTGAAGAGTTCAAGACCGTGGATGTACCCAAAGATGTTTTGGTCGGGTGGATAGGTCACGAACTGGGCCACGTAATGGACTACCAGCAAAGGGACAACCTAAACCTCATAGGATTTGGCATTAGATACGTTTTGCTAAAAGAATTTGTGAAAAAAGCCGAGCGTGCGGCAGATTCCTTCGCCGTGTCCAGGGGAATGTCCGAATACATTCTGAAAACAAAACGGTTTATCCTCGATAACTCTGAAATAGACGAGACCTACAAGACACGCATCAAACAATATTACCTTTCTCCGGATGAGATTATGGAAATGGTGAAAGAACTGGATTCGATAGAAGGAAATGGTTAAGCTTTTTGAGATACAAAATCTTCCCACTCCTTAAAACGCTCCTCTCCCATTACACGCTCCATTTTCACTTGTCCTCCTTTTTTCTTGTTGGCACCGCTCCATTCGGCAAACATCTGTTGGGGCACAAAGTGCACTTTCACACCTTCCAAGGCTTTGCTACGCGCCACTTTGTAGTTTTTATTGGCCCCTTTTAAATAATCGTCCAAAACGTTGGCAGTTTTCTCTTCGTCCAATTTACTATCAGAACCCAAATACCACGTGTGGTAAAAACCATCATCAAAACGTTTCGCACAAAGGGTATATTCCGGCACTTTAATGTCCAATTCATCTTCCAAATGCTTCACGGCATCGTTCAGTTTGTTCACAGAAAGTTGAGAACCCACTGTATTTAAGAAGAACTTGGTCCGGCCGGTGATTTTAATCTCGGCCCTTTCCTTATCGGTAAAGGCAATGGTGTCGCCAATAATATAACGCCAAGCGCCGGAAACCGTGGATATGATCAAAACATAATCCACATCTTCTTCCACCTCGCCCAACGAAATGGATGGGGCATCGTCTGTTAGCGACCCATCTTGGTTTACATATTTAGGCTCAAATGGAACAAACTCAAAATAGATCCCGTTGTCGGTAATCAATTTCATGGCTGTGGTCTCAGGCCTGACCTGACAGGCAAAAAAGCCTTCTGAAGCCAAATAGGTATCAATTATTTGGATGGGACGACCCAACAGCGCATTAAAACTTTTCTCGTAAGGATCAAATGCAACACCACCTGATGTGTAAGCCTGCAAGTTGGGCCATATTTGATGAATATTGTCTACATTGTGATAATCGATTACCTTTTTGAGCATAAGCTCCATCCAAGATGGTATTCCGCTCAAGGCACCAATATCCCAGTTTTTGGCATTTTTGGCTATGGTGAGCACCCTTTCGTCCCAATCGTCAATTTTGGCAATTTGGTCGCCGGGCTTATAATATTTTTTGAACCAAAAGGGTATGTTACTGGCACTGATACCACTAATCTCCCCCTCTTTTTTGCCATCTCGTTCCTGTAAGTTGGTGGAGCTTCCCAGCATCATAATTTCCTTCTCGAAAAAGTCCGCGGGCATATCAAAATTACTCATCGCATAAACTTGATGCCTCCCTGCTCGGGTTATGGAATCGATCATATCTTCGGTTACCGGAATCCTTTTGGATTTTTTACCTGTTGTACCTGAACTTAGAGCAAAAAAGTCAGGACTTCCAGGCCAAGCAACATCAGGTTCACCATCAATGGTCTTGCTCCACCACTCTTCGGTGATTTTATTATAATCGTGGTACGGTATGGCCTCCGCAAATACTTTTTGAATATTATCCGACTCCAAAATGGCGGCAAAATCATATCGCTTGCCAAATTGGGTATCCTTGGCCCTTTCCAATAATTCATTAAGTACCTCTTTCTGTTCGTCTATAGGATTGGGTTCGCTGCTCAAGGCCTCTTTTGCCTCGATAACCCCTTTGATAATGTTTCCAATAATTGCCATATCGAATACTTTTAATAAAGTAAAATTACCCATATCCATAGATTGGGATTTACTCAATCCATTTTTTGATCAACGTAAATGATCTTAAAAATTAAGCGTAGCAAAAACAGGTGAAGAGATTTTGGAAATTTTCTTGGAAACGGGCTGTTTCAATTTGTTGGCAATTTTGGAATAAAGAGGTTCAGGTGTATCTCCATGCACCGAGACGTTGCCTTTGACCGCATCTATTTCTATTGCCACCAAAGAAAGATAAGGCATTAGATGTTCTGCCTCTTTTATTACTATCTTTACCACCTGAAGCCGCACGGCATATTCTAAATCCACCTTTTGTTTGTGGTCTAAAGCAGTCTTTCCCGTTAAGCTCTTCCAGATGATTTCCAAGTCAAAAAATTTTGGACCAAAAGTACTTCAAATAATGATAAACTTACAATTAAGTTACATTAATTTAACATTGAAATTGATTTGGACTTGTCGTTTTCAACAAATTGTCCAATAAAAAAGCAACACAGAATCAATTACTTAACACTTATTTGACTATCCTATTTAGATTTTTTCAACACTTCACCAAGAGACTTCTTAATGTTTTCATAAATATGAAAATCAAATGGTTCCATAGGCAAAAAATATCAAACTAACTCTTATATTTAGCCGATTGCGAATAATTTTAAAAATAAAAAATGACCCACGAGTTACTAGAAAAGGCGGAAGAGTTTGAAAAAAGGCCTATGAGCCATATGTCCACCAGCGATAGGGTTAAGGCCTCAAGAGAAGCAAAGAGCTTGATTCTTTCGATCAACGAGATTTATAAAAAGACAAAGGATTCCAAATTAATGGAAACCATGAAGAACATTACTGCTAAAAAGCGTAAAATAGAAAAACGGCTCAAAGGTTCTCCTTTAGCTTAAATCATCTTTTGGGGAAGGGTGTTGGTTATAAAAAATACATCTTTCCCCAACAATATCTTCATACTCCTCCCCTCAAAACATTCCTAACACACTGTTTTTCAGCAAACAAACCGTTTATTGAACAAGAGCCTCTATATTCCAAAAAGAGCGCTTTTTCCATTTACATAACTTTTACGACCAATTATGCCCAAAAAAGTGCAACCAATAAAAATATAGATTGCACACGGGTGTGTTTTGAATAATTTAGGGCTGAAGTTTTAACTCAACTAAAAACAAACACCAAAAAAATGAACACTGTAGAAGCAAAGCTTGGATACCTATTTTGGTACGCTGTAATTGCACTATCCGTTTACTCTCTTTTTAGCAGCATATACTTATACATTAGTTAACTATACTAAACACTGGCCCAATCCAAATTGCCCATAGTTAAAAAATGTGTCTCAAAAAGGGCCCCCTTACAGGTGCCCTTTTTCATTGCTATCCCATCCCTTCAAACAACCATATCTCTTTTTTTAAAAATCGTACCGGAAAACATCCTGTCCTCAGAATTACTCTCTATCTTTAAGCAGCGTTTTTAATCCCAGCTAAATCCAAATAAGTTGAGCAAAAACCTACTTTTAATTCTTACCCGCAACCCCGAACTTGGTAAATGTAAGACCCGATTAGCTTCTAAAGTAGGGGATAAGGCCGCATTGGAAATTTATAAGTTTTTGTTGGACAAGACCGTGTCGTTCACCAAAGATTTGAAGGTTGAAAAATGGGTCTACTATTCGGAAGAGGTTTGGGAGAATGATATTTGGAACAACAACTTATATTCCAAAAAACTCCAAACCGGAACGGATTTGGGCGAACGGATGATGAACGCTTTTAAAGAGGGCTTCCAAGCAGGTTTTAAAAACATCATTATTATTGGAAGCGACATGTACCATCTGAATCAATCCGATTTGGAAGAAGCATTTTCAAAACTTGAACATCACGAGTATGTGATAGGTCCTGCAGAAGATGGGGGATACTATCTTTTGGGAATGAAATCTTTAAAAACAGCATTGTTCCAAAATAAAAAATGGGGAACAAACACCGTGCTTGCCGATACTTTATCCGATATAAAAGAGGACAGTTTCGTTCTTTTGAATGAAAAAAACGATGTCGACTACTATGAAGACATTAAAGATATTGAGGCCTTTGCGCCATTTTTAAAACACATGAAAAAATGACAAAAAAACAGATAGCAGAATCCGTTGAATACTTAAAAAAACGAGGATTTGAAACCCCTGAAATTGGTATTGTACTGGGCACAGGGCTAGGACAATTGGTGGACAGCATTGAAGATTCCATTGATGCACACTATAACCATATTCCTTATTTTCCGTTGGCCACAGTGGAATTCCACACGGGCAAATTGATTTACGGAAGCATTGAGGGCAAGAAAGTAATCGTAATGCAAGGACGCTTTCATTTGTATGAAGGTTATGATTTTTTGGATATCACCTATCCTATTCGTGTCATGCACCAACTTGGTGTCAAAAAACTGTTTGTCTCCAATGCTGCTGGCGCCATCAATCTTGACTTTAAAAAAGGGGAAATTATGCTGATCGAAGATCACATCAACCTTCAGGGAGGTTCACCTTTAGCATTTAAAAATGTATCCGAATTCGGCGACCGATTTGTGGATATGAGCGAACCTTATGACCCAGAAATGCGCAAAAAAGTCATTGCTATTGCAGAACGTGAGAGCATCTCATTAAAAAAAGGTGTATATGCCTCTGTAGTAGGTCCACAATTGGAAACCAAGGCGGAGTATCGGATGCTTAAAATAATGGGCGCCGATGCTGTAGGCATGAGTACCGTACCGGAAGTAATTGTTGCCAATCATTTACGACTACCTATCGTAGCGGTTTCCGTACTGACAGACGAATGCGACCCGGAGAACCTTGAACCCGTTAAAGTTGAGGAGATTTTAAGGATTGCTGGGCAAACGGAACCCAAAATGATCAAACTATTCAAAGAATTAATCAAAGAACTATGAGCTATTTAGACGCCACCCAAGACCTATACAAACAAGCAGCACTAACACCCGATGTGGGGCTTTGCTGCACCACTAACCCCATTTGGCAGTTCCCCGGGCTTTCCATTCCCAAGATCATGCAAGAGATGAACTATGGTTGTGGAAGCACGGTTTCCGCGCAAGACCTGGTAAACAATCCCAAGGTATTGTACGTGGGTGTCGGTGGCGGAATGGAGTTATTGCAGTTCTCTTATTTTTCTAGACAAAAATGGGGTGTCACCGGTGTGGACTCAGTTGATGAGATGTTGGAGGCTTCCCGAAAAAATTTCAAAATAGCCGAAGAAGAAAACAATTGGTTCAAGAGCGAATATGTGAATTTGGTGAAAGGTGATGCATTGAATCTTCCTGTGGAGGATGAAAGTATTGACGTGGCGGCACAGAATTGTCTTTTCAATATTTTTAAGATAGATGATCTTAAAAAAGCCGTTTCCGAAATGTACCGGGTACTGAAGCCCCATGGAAGATTGGTGATGAGCGACCCTATTTGCGAACAACCGATGAGTGAGGAGCTTCGTAATGATGATAGACTTAGGGCTCAATGCCTGAGCGGTAGTATTCCCTTGAAAGATTATGTAAAAGTGTTGACGGACGCTGGTTTTGGTACTATAGAAATTAGAGGTAAACGATCGTACAGGGTATTATCTCCCAACCATTACCCGACAAAAGAGATTATCCATATCGAGTCCATTGAAATAGCGGCTATAAAAGACCCTATGCCAGCGGATGGCCCCTGTGTTTTTACGGGTAAAACAGCCATCTATTTTGGGGATGAAGCCTATTTTGATGACAAAAAAGGGCACGTGCTACAACAAAACCAACCTTTGGCGGTATGTGACAAAACAGCCGCTGCCTTGGCCAGTGCTTCGGATGAAATATTTATAAGTGAAAGCACATACCACTACAACGGTGGCGGATGTTGCTAGTTTATTTGGAAACAGCTTCTTTAGAAGACTCATAATCCAACAAAATTCCCTCGGAAATCCATTTGGCCAGTGCCTGGCGGTTATCTGGGTCTAGGATTCTACGTTGGTCTTTTTTGCTTCTGATATTGCCTATTTCGATATAGGCCATGGCGGGGAGCGTGTTTTTAACTACGTACAAACTGCTTCTCTCCATAAAAGTTCCGTTGTACAGTCGGTTGGGCTGGAATTTTTTATACTTTCTTAAAAATGTCTGGTGAATGCTCTCTGCCAGCCTTTTTCCGTTGGTACTCTTTTCGTGATGGTAGAAAAACACATCGATATTAGTGCCCTCGCCACGGCTATCTACGTGGGTGACCAAAAGACGTTGATATTTACCCGTGTTCTTTGTGTATAGATCATTGACCGCTTTGGTCCGCTGTTTCAATCGTTCCAATTGATCTAAAGGGATAGGCTGTGACTGAACGGTTTCGTCCGTATCCAATTCAAGGACTCTTTTGTCCCTGATACCATCATTCTCATCTTGCACTATAATATGCACATCTGCTCCGTGGGATATCAGCTCTCGAGCCAATCTTAGAGTCACATCATAGGCATACTCATCCTCTGCAATCAATTTACCATTATGCTTTTCTATGGCTCCCGGGTCGGGGCCACCATGGCCGGAAATCAAATAATACACTGTATTTTTTAATCTTGAACTTGCCTTGTCCACCTTTTTAAAATCCTCCCCAAAAATGGAATAGGTGATTCCCTCTTCTACCGTTTCAACCGTTTTTGTTTCCAAAGTATCGGGCAGCATATACTGCCTGCCCAGAATCAAGGATTCATCCTCGCCCAAATCCTCTGCATTTAGTTTCACAAAGTTGTTGTAATGTTTTGTTGGGCTCACCCCGTGTCTTCGCAGTAACGAATAAATACCATCACCTTCTTCCGCCATGACCTTGGGAAATTCCTCTTGGCCCCATAGGGTGGACTGTGCCAAAAACAAAACACTTAAAAATGTGGTAAGCTGTAAAAATCTCATTTAGTTCTCGAATTCTAAATCAACATAATCATTAATAATGCCATTGCTGATCAAATCGGCAAATTCTTTTTTATTTGGTTTGAGTGATATCTTGCTTTTAGATGTCTGACTCGTGTTCTCTATCGTCATTATACTAATGGCAGGGAGAATATTTGTAGCCAGATACAAGCTGTTTTTGTCCTCAAAAACCAAACTGGATTCATCAATAGTGGTGCTGGAAACGTTGTTCTCCCTGAATACATTCTGTATATTCTCTGCAAAACGTTGGCCTTGGATGCTTTTGTCATAGTGGTATACAGCCACTGCCATGTTACCTTTCTCGATTACATTCTCTGTGCGGATCAACAACACCCGTTGGTATTTTCCAGTGTTCTTTATGTATCTTTTGTTGATGACCTGTACATAGTCTCCAAAAGTATTGTCAATAGAAACTTCTTTATCCTCTGAGTCACTTATCAAGTGATCACCCATAACATACACATGGGCTCCATTCAATATTAATTCTCTTGCAATACGTTGCGTAACATCATTCACAAAGCCGTTATCCGTTTCAGAGCTATTCTCAACAATAAGATAGTATACAGCATCTTTCAGCTTATCACTTTTAAGGGACATCTGAGCCAGTTCCTTATCAAAAATGGGAGTTTCAGAGTCTTTTACCGTCTCGACCATTACGCCAGTTTTCTTTAAGGAATCATCCGCATAAGGAACCCTGTACTCTTCACCCAGTTTGAGGGCGGTTCCCTCTGCTATTTTATCAGAATTCAATTCCAAAAATTCCCCGTAGTGTTTGGCAGGGTCAAGACCTTGTTTGCGCAGCAGCGAAAAAATACCGTCACCCTGTTCGGCAACCACATTGTAATAGGTACTTTCCTGTCCCAAAATAAATGTACAGGCCCATACCCAAAAAAGAAAGGATAATTTTAGTCTCATTACTGTATGTTTTTGGGTGGGATGTATTGCAAATATGGGGAAAAAACACATAGCATGGTCACGAATTAGTCCAAAATTTCCGACAAACCTTTCCTTGTTCCTAAAGACTTGATTTCTTTCCGTGGGCATACTGTCTCCGTATAACGGATTCAGCCGGTTTGTTCTGCGGTGTAAAGCGGTTATCCTCTATACCGCCAACTTCATCATGCTGCATAAACCACTTCCAAACAAACCCTCCTGCAAACCAGTCTTCGTTCCAAAATTGATCAAATATTACTTGCGTTGCATCGGCTTGCGCCTTTAGGTTCACCCGTTCTTGGTTGCGGTCCACCAACCAAGGTTTCTTGCCCGTAAAATCCATACTTCGGTATCCGAACTCAGTGAATAAGATTGGCCTGCCCTCTTTTCTTGCAAGTTCGCGCATTTTAGTCTTCCAAGGCTGCCAGCCCAGCGTTAGTGTTTCAATTGTAGGATTTTGTTTTTCGCATAACGGGAAATAAGCATTCACGCCAATATAATCCAATTCAGCCCAAAAAGGAGTGTCATCATATTCGTCCCAATTGGAGGCATAGGTGATTTTACCGTTATAAACATCACGGACCTTTACAATGAGCTGGTTCCAAAAATCAGGTCGCTCCATCACAAAGGTCTTCAGCTCCGTTCCTATACAAAAGATATCACTCCTGGTTTCCTCCGCCATTTCAGCATAAAGCAGAATAAAATCCTCGTAGGAAGCCTCCAGTTTTTGCCATTCCTCTTCGGATGCCATCTCCATATTTCCGGTAAATTTTCCATCCCAAATCCAGATTTGGGGTTTCACCATCACTTTTATGCTGTTTTGATGTAGCTTTTCTATGTACTGTTTCGCACCTTCTCTTCGCTCCCCAAACCATTGTCTATCCGTATTGAAAATCAGTTCTGGAGAATCCAGATCACGAATAAATCCAAAAGGCATTATGGCCGCATAGTTAGCCTGCACATCAAGAACTGGGTCAATGTGATGCTGCGCCACTTCCTCTCTAGACGAGACAAAACTGACACCATTGACTTTGTCAATCTTACTACTGGCGCAAGAAGCAAAAACAATAACCCATAAAAAATATAGCTTCTTCATACTAACTGTGAACCCCCTCTAAAAATAATAATTTTAAAACAGCTATTAGCTGCCAAATTCTTATTAATTTTCATTTTACTGTTAAGTTCTTTCCGCAAAACTCGACATACAAAACAATCAAACCCAACCCATGGAA
This sequence comes from Muricauda brasiliensis, assembly GCF_003057865.1. Classification (NCBI taxonomy): domain Bacteria; kingdom Pseudomonadati; phylum Bacteroidota; class Flavobacteriia; order Flavobacteriales; family Flavobacteriaceae; genus Allomuricauda; species Muricauda brasiliensis. Next base: position 15,400 of record NZ_QBTW01000012.1, read on the forward strand.
CACATCGTCATTATTGGAAATGGAATTGCTGGCGTTACAGCCGCAAGGCACATTCGAAAGCTTTCTGACAAAAAAATCACCATTGTTTCCGCAGAATCTGAATATTTTTTTTCCAGAACGGCTTTGATGTATGTCTACATGGGCCACATGAAGTTTGAACATACCCAACCCTACGAGAACCACTTTTGGAAAAAGAACCGAATCGATTTAATAAAAGGGTACGTTACCAACGTCAACACCAAAGAAAAATTCATACAGCTTGATCGTGCTGCAAATCTCCCTTACGATAAACTTATTATTGCCACAGGATCTAAACCCAACAAATTTGGATGGCCCGGTCAAGACTTGGACGGCGTTCAAGGACTGTATTCCAAGCAAGACCTGGAACTCCTAGAAGAGAACGCACCCAACAACAATATCTGTAAGCGAGCAGTAATTATCGGTGGTGGGCTTATCGGAATCGAATTAGCCGAAATGCTCCGCACTAGGAACATTCCCGTTACCTTTTTGGTGCGTGAGAAGAGTTTTTGGAACAGCGTGCTACCTGCGGGCGAATCGGAAATGATAAACGAACACATTCAGGAACACCATATTGATTTGCGATTGGGTGCCTCGCTAAAGCAAATCAATCCGGACGAAAACGGAAGAGTGAAATCCGTGACCTTGATAGAAACAGGTGAAGAAATTGAATGTAATCTCGTTGGTTTAACCACTGGCGTTACCCCAAATATTGATTTTCTGATGGATTCGGGCATCGAATTGGGGCGTGGTGTAAAAGTGAACCGGTTTTTGGAGACGAATGTTGATGATATATACGCCATTGGTGATTGTGCGGAACAGCACGAAGCCATTGGCCATCGACGCCCAATTGAAGCGGTTTGGTACACAGGTCGGATGATGGGCGAAACACTGGCCCAGACCATCTGCGGTAATAGAATGGAATACAAGCCCGGGCATTGGTTCAACTCCGCCAAGTTCTTGGATATTGAATATCAAACCTATGGTTGGGTATTTTCGGAAAGAAGAAAAAAAGAGAACGAAGTGCATTTCCATTGGAGACATCCCAAAGAAAAACTGTGCATTACCATAGCTTTTGATAAGGATTCCGAAACGTTGTTGGGCATCAACACCTTTGGGATTCGTTTGCGCCATGAAATTTTTGACCGATGGCTAAGCGAAAGTAAAAGTATCGATTATGTGATGGAGCATCTGAGGGACGCCAATTTTGATCCTGAATTTTACAAGGGTTTTGAATCGGACATTGTTTCAAAATACAATTCCGATTTTACAAAATCCATCAACCTGAAAAAGAAAAACCTAAAACGCATCTTCCAACTGAATTGATTGGTTTATGGTTAATGGTTTTTTAAAAGTTTAACCCCATAAAAAGATAAATTTTGATTTTGGGAAGTTGGTCGGAACTATTAGTCAAAAAACAATTAAAGCTGGGATAAGCAACATTGGAAAAGTCATCTCCAATTGGAAAATATCTGAATAAAGAAACAACAAAAAATGAACAGTCAAACATATCATAAAAGCATGGCCCTAACCGGCGAACCACCAAAAAGTTTGAGCATAGGTCAAAAACTTGCAGTCCTCTTAGGGTTTTCAGGACTGGGCATTTTATTTTTGGCCGTGTTTAACGTCAATTTTCCTAATAAGACCTTATGGCTGACCTTGTCTTTATTGGCTATCAGTATTGGAACCATTTGGTTTTCATGGGGTGCCTATTCGCAAAAAACGCCGGGCATTAAAAATGATGGTGTGTGGTTCAAGTCCATTTCAAGTCGTGGGTTATGGGCATGGATAGCGGGGTTGGCCCTTACAGGTTTTTATATCGTACTTTATTTTTATCCCGAATATCTTGGGCTGGTCAATGAGGGGAACAATAAAGGTGTTATTGGCCTTTTTGACCCCCTCAGTAAATTTTTGAACGGCAATCCGGCCAGTCAATGGTTTGTTTATGGCACACTCTACACCGTTGCCATCTTAGTTTTCGGTATCAAGTTCCTTTGGAAATTCCGTCACAACCGATATGAAAGATTACGAACATGGAGTGTGATGTTTTTTCAATTGGCATTTGCTTTCATCATCCCAGAATTGATGGCCCGTTTGAACGGTCATAAAATTTTGGATGGCGGGAGTTTGCCTTACTACGACCTCAAAAATATTTGGCCCCTCAATTATTACAATTTTGAAGGTTACCGTATCAAGGCCTTTTTAAGTTCAGGGGAAATCGGTTTTGCACTATTGATTTTTGGTATCCTTTCCATTTTTGTGATAACTCCTATCCTCACCTACAAATATGGCAAAAGATGGTACTGTTCCTGGGTCTGTGGTTGTGGGGGATTGGCCGAAACTGCCGGAGACTCCTTTAGACAGTTGAGCGATAAATCTACATTTGCATGGAAAGTGGAACGTTGGGTGGTGCACAGCGTTGTGGTATTCGTGACCTTGATGACCACCGCCGTAATCTACTCTTATTTGGGAACGGACACCAGCAAATATTGGCTGACCAAGGGCTCCTTTTTGATCGGGGTGGCCGTTTTACTGACTTTAGTTTTTGGTTGGGCCATGATCTTTAAAAGAAATCAACTTCAAAAAGATGCCCAATATGGAGCCATCGGTTACTTTGTAATCATCATTGCCCTGATCGGTTTTCACTTTTTTAGTGGTGATGGCGAGGTTTTTCTCTTCAAATCGGGAACGCTACGTAAATCCTATTCCTTTTTAATTGGGAGCATATTTTCGGGGGTTATCGGAACAGGGTTCTATCCCATTTTCGGCAGCAGGGTATGGTGCAGGTTTGGCTGTCCCATGGCGGCCATATTAGGCTTTCAGCAGAAACTATTTTCCCGGTTTAGGATCACCACTAACGGAGGTCAATGTATCTCTTGCGGAAACTGTTCCACCTATTGCGAAATGGGTATCGATGTTCGCGCTTATGCCCAAAAAGGTGAAAATATAGTACGTGCCAGTTGTGTGGGCTGTGGAATATGCTCCGCAGTATGTCCACGTGGCGTACTTAAATTAGAGAACGGCCCATTGGACAAAAGAATAGATAGTAATCAAGTTTTATTGGGTAATGATGTGGATTTGATGACGTTAGTGAACAAAAACTAAACATCCAATAAAACTATATCCCACCTCTTTTATTTTTAGATATCCTTAACATTTTTTCGGTTTATTGGTTTAGTTTTGATCCTGCAAACACTAACTAAATCGATTCCCGGCCAATGGCTGATATCAAAGTAATTATTCCCGCAATCAACGAAGGAGATTCCATTGGTTTGGTAGTTTCCGAAATCCCTGATCATGTATCAGAAATTGTAGTGGTTGACAACGGTTCCGAAGACGATACCGTAGCCAATGCAAAAAAAGCTGGCGCCACCGTAATCACAGAAAACCGCAAGGGCTATGGGTTTGCCTGCTTAAAGGGATTAAATTACCTATCCGAACGATCCAAAACACCCGACATCATCGTATTTATCGACGGAGATTATTCAGATTATCCAGAGGAATTGGATAAGATTGTTGCCCCTATTTTGGAAAATGACATCGATTTTGTGGTGGGAGCGCGAAAAAAATCACTTCGTGAACCGGGATCAATGACCCCACAACAGGTTTTTGGGAACCAATTGGCCACATTCTTAATGAGATTGTTTTTTAGGTCAAAATTTACGGATTTAGGACCTTTTAGGGCGATAAAATATGAAAAGCTCAAAGAATTAAAAATGCAGGACACTACGTACGGTTGGACAGTGGAAATGCAGTTAAAAATTTTAAGAAAAAAAATGTCATACATCGAAGTACCAGTGCGTTACAAACGAAGAATTGGTGTCTCAAAAGTTTCTGGTACGGTAAAAGGTACTATATTTGCTGGCATAAAAATATTGGGTTGGATCTTTAAATACAGTTTAAAATAATGGGACTCGCTATCGTTTACATCATCATTGCTATTTATAGTACCGCCTTAGTTTTAATATTCTTTTACAGCCTTGCTCAATTGAATCTTTTGATCAATTATCTAGGCTATAAAAAACGAAACGAGGAAGCCCCAAAATTCAACCTTCTCGATCCCAAGGAAATCCCATACGTTACCATTCAACTTCCCATCTATAACGAGGAATATGTAATGGAGCGTTTGCTGGACAACATTGCCAAAATAGAATATCCAAAAAGTAAATTGGAGATACAAGTATTGGACGATTCCACCGACGATTCTGTCATCGAAACGGCCCGTAGAGTTACTGAACTTCAAGAAACTGGATTGGATATTAAGCACATCCGAAGAGAAAACCGACAAGGTTTCAAGGCCGGTGCACTAAAAGAAGGATTGGAAATCGCCAAAGGTGACTTTATCGCTATTTTTGATGCTGACTTTTTGCCTGAAGCAGATTGGCTCAAGAAAACCGTTCCCTATTTTAAAGATCAAGAAATCGGTGTGGTACAGACCCGCTGGGGACACATCAACAGAGATTACTCTACCTTGACCCGTATCCAGGCCTTTGCCTTGGATGCACATTTCACCTTGGAACAAGTCGGAAGAAATTCCAAAGGACACTTCATCAACTTTAATGGTACAGCAGGTATCTGGAGAAAACAGTGTATCCTTGATGCTGGTAACTGGGAAGGCGACACCCTAACCGAAGATTTGGATTTAAGCTATCGCGCCCAATTAAAAAACTGGAAGTTCAAGTATTTGGAGGACGTGGAAACGCCAGCCGAGCTACCCGTAGTTATCAGCGCCGCACGTTCACAACAGTTCCGTTGGAACAAAGGCGGGGCCGAAAACTTCAGAAAAACCGTATTGAGCGTTATTACGGCCAAAAACATATCCTTTAAAACCAAATTCCACGGAGTAATGCACCTTTTGAACAGTTCCATGTTCCTTTGCGTGTTCATCGTGGCCTTGTTGAGCATTCCTATGCTCTATATTAAAAACACCTATGGTCATTTAGGGTGGGTGTTCGAGGTAACAAGCTTCTTTATTTTGAGTACCATTATCCTGTTCGTATGCTATTGGTTTACCTATAAGAGCATACAGGGCAGCAGCTTTGATAATTTTGTAGACTATATTAAACTGTTCTTTACCTTCTTTTCCGTTGCATTGGGCTTCTCATTGCACAATACCGTAGCTGTTTTGGAAGGACACTTGGGTAAACGAAGCGAGTTTGTACGTACACCAAAATTCAACATCAACAGTATAAAGGATACTTGGAAAGGCAATAAATATTTGACCAAAAAATTATCGCCCAATATGATCTTGGAGTTTGCCTTGATGATTTATTTCCTTTTTGGAATGTACAGTGCCATCCCATTGAACGACTATGGATTGTTTCCTTTCCACTTAATGTTGTTCCTAGGTTTTGGTTTTGTATTCTTTAATTCCTTAACTTCCAAGGCATAAAACACCACAATGCAATCTTATTGGCGACTGCATAGATACCCGATATTATTTGCGGTCGCTTGTATTTTATTCTACTGGAGCTTTGCTTACAATTTGGTCCGCACCGATTTTGTTAAGCTGTTCATGCTATTTGGTGCACTTTTTTACCTCACCTCCAAAATTATTCAGTTCGAAAAATGGAATTTCAAGTTCCTATTAGTGGCTGGAATAGTGTTCCGTTTGGTATTCCTGATGGCAGAACCCAATCTTTCGCAGGATTTCTATCGGTTTATTTGGGATGGCGAGCTTATTAAGAACGGCATCAACCCATATTTGTACACTCCCGACCAAATTATGGAGCAAGGGACCATATCATTTCCCAGCATGATGGAACTACGTGATGGGATGACCGACCTTAATGCAAGACATTATAGCAACTATCCGCCTGTCAACCAGATACTTTTTGCCCTAGCCGCTTTCTTGGGAGGCAGAAGTGTCTTGGGCGCCACAATTGCCATGCGTCTAATCGTAGTCATTGCCGATTTTGGCGCGCTCTACTTTGGAAGAAAGCTGCTGCAAAACATGAACAAGGCCAACCATTTGGCATTTTGGTATTTTTTGAACCCATTGGTCATCATCGAAATCACGGGTAACCTCCATTTTGAAGGCGTAATGCTCTTCTTCTTTGTTTGGGCCTTGTATCTCATATCAAAAAACAAATGGTTATGGGCAACACCAGTTTATGCCCTATCCATAATGGTCAAGCTAATGCCATTGATGTTCCTGCCACTTTTTATAAAATATCTCAGGTTTAAAAAAAGTGCCGTTTTTTACTCCCTCGTCCTACTGGCTTGTGCCGCTTTACTTCTTCCATTTTACTCTTCCGTTTTTATTGATAACTATACAGACACCGTCGGATTATGGTTTTCCAATTTCGAGTTCAATGCCAGTATCTACAACGTGGTAAAAAAGATTGCCGTAGACTATTACGAGGCCAAACCATGGGAATTGATTGACTCCTACGGTTCGTTAATTCAAAAAATTGTACTTGTCTTAATCCTATTGTTCGCTTTTATTCGCAAAAACAGGACTTTGGAAAGCCTTATTACCTCCATGGTATTTGCACTGGCCTGCTATTATTTTCTATCTACCACGGTTCATCCTTGGTACGTAGTCTTCTTGTTGGGCTTTGCCATCTTCACCGACTATCGGTTTCCCTTGGTCTGGTCCTGTGCTATCATTTTGAGTTATTATGCCTACACCAATCCAGACAATAAGGAGAGTTTATGGTTATTGGCGATTGAATATATTCTGGTCATCGGCTTTTTTATTTATGAAATGATAGGAAGCAGGCCGAAAAAGTTATATTTCTTCAAAAAGTAACCACAACTTCAGAACAATTCGAATTAATTTGTACTTTAGCCTTCATAATGAAAGGACACGAGTACATATTTTCTTCTTTGAGCATTGCTGCTCCCATCAGTCCATTTACCCCCCGTCGTCGTCGCCCGTAAGGGTGCATTATATCAATTGGAAATAGGTGAGTCCATTTCCGCAGAACGACCAAATCTATTTTTTTTTAATTTTTTCAGAATAATCGCTTGCAATGGAAATTATTGTTGCTAACGAATCTCATTTTAAATACGCACAGATCATAAGTGATACCATCACCGAATCGGCAAAAGTCCGCGGCACAGGTATCGCCAGACGCACACCAGAATATATTATAAAAAGGCTACAGAACGGCAATGCCATAATTGCCTTGGATGGCGATAAATTTGCCGGCTTCTGCTATATCGAAGTATGGGGCAACAAAGACTTTGTGGCCAACTCCGGTTTGATCGTACATCCCGATTACAGAAACCAAGGATTGGCCAAACAGATTAAAAAAGCTGTTTTTGACCTTTCTCGAAAAAAATTCCCCGAGGCCAAAATATTTGGCATTACCACTGGACTGGCCGTTATGAAAATGAACTACGAGCTGGGTTATAAACCTGTTACATTTTCCGAACTTACGGATGACCCCGAATTCTGGAAAGGCTGCCAGACCTGCAAAAACTTTGATATCCTAACACGTACGGAGAAAAAAATGTGCCTTTGCACGGGAATGTTGTACGATCCAGCATCAAAAAAGCAGGAAACCAAAAAATTGAACAACAAGGCATTTCAACGCCTTAAAAGCATAAAGGAACAACTGTTTCTAAAAAAGAAAGACAAATAAAATATTAATTCGAGCTCTAGTGGTAACAAATACAGCTCCACTGCGCTCGATGTTACAACATAAAGAATCAAGAAATGGAAAAATTAGTTTTAGCATATAGCGGCGGATTGGATACTTCATACTGTGCCAAATATCTATCTCAAGAAGAAGGATATGAGGTACATGCAGTAAGTGTGAACACAGGAGGTTTTAGCAAGGACGAAATAAAGGAAATCGAAGAAAAAGCCCTTGCTCTTGGTGCTTCCAGCTATACTTCCATAGATGCCGTAGCCACGTTTTATGAAAAAGTAGTAAAATTTTTGATCTTCGGAAATGTATTGCGGAACAACACCTATCCCCTTTCGGTGAGTGCGGAACGAATCGTACAAGCAATCGAGATCGTAAACCATGCCAAAAAAATTGGTGCAAAGCATATAGCGCACGGAAGTACCGGCGCGGGCAATGACCAAGTTAGATTTGATATGATCTTTCAGATCTTGGCACCGGAGATTACCATTATCACCCCTATAAGGGACAAAAAATTGGCCCGGGAAGAGGAAATCAATTACCTGCAGCAAAACGGTATTGATTACTCTTGGGAAAAAGCCAAATATTCGGTTAACCGTGGCTTATGGGGAACATCCGTTGGAGGCGACGAAACGTTGACCTCTCACCTCTCATTGCCGGAAAGCGCCTATCCGAGCCAATTGGAAAAAGAACTATCAAAAGTTCTGAAGCTCACATTTAAAAAAGGGGAATTGGTCGCTCTTGACGGCGAACAGGACATACCCGTGGCCAATATCGAGAAGTTGTCGGCCATTGCCTCCAAATATGCCATAGGCAGGGATATACATGTAGGAGACACTATAATAGGAATCAAGGGAAGGGTTGGTTTTGAAGCCGCAGCACCGTTGATCATCATTAAGTCGCACCACCTATTGGAAAAACATACCTTGAGCAAATGGCAGCAATTCCAAAAAGAACAGATGGGTAATTTTTATGGTATGTTGTTGCATGAAGGAAACTATCTGGATGAAGTAATGCGAAACATCGAAGCCTTTTTGACAGATACCCAAAAACATGTTTCCGGAGATGTCTTTATTACCCTACACCCATACCGATTCGAGCTGAACGGGATCACTTCCGAACATGATTTGATGAATGCTTCCTTTGGAAGTTATGGTGAAATGAACAAGGGATGGACGGCAGATGATGCCAAAGGATTCATCAAAATTTTGTCGAACTCAGGGAAAATAGCCAACCACGTAAACCAAGATTCATGATCAAAACAGGAATCATAGGAGGTTCGGGTTACACTGGCGGGGAATTGATCAGGATTCTGCTCAACCACCCTCAGGCCCAAATCGATTTTGTATATAGCACCACAAGAGCGGGAAAACCGATTAGTTCTGCGCATCAAGATCTATTGGGACTTACCGATCTCCAATTTTCCGGTGAGATCAACCCAGAGGTCGACGTAGTTTTTCTATGCCTTGGCCATGGCAATTCGACCTCATTTTTGAAAGAGAACCATTTTTCGGCCTCAACAAAGGTCATTGACCTCAGCAATGATTTTAGACTGCAAGCAGATTCGGTTTTTAACGGGCAACGTTTTATTTACGGGCTTCCAGAACTAAACAGATCTTCCATTCAATCAGCGGAGGCCATTGCTAACCCTGGTTGTTTTGCGACAGCCATCCAATTGGGGCTTTTGCCTCTGGCTAAAGCAGGTTTGCTTGGGGAAGATGTACATATCAACGCCGTCACCGGCAGTACCGGAGCGGGCGTAGGATTATCGGAAACATCCCATTTTAGCTGGAGGAACAACAATGTTTCGTGGTACAAACCTTTTACGCACCAACATTTGGGAGAAATTGGAGAAAGCTTGAATTCCTACGGGAAGTCTGTAGGCAAATTGATGTTCTTGCCGAATAGGGGCAATTTTACCAGAGGAATTTTGGCGACCGCTTACACAAAATATAGCGGAACCCTTGATGAAGCTTCGAAATTGTACAGTGATTTTTATAAAGATGCCGCCTTTACCCATATCTCGGATGAAGAACTGCATCTAAAGCAGGTAGTAAACACCAATCAATGCCATATCCATTTACACAAACATGATGACCTCCTTTTAGTGACATCGGCCATCGATAATTTATTAAAAGGGGCATCGGGGCAAGCAGTACAGAACATGAATTTGATGTTCGGTTTTCCTGAAACCGAAGGTCTGTTGTTAAAAGCAGGAGTATTTTAAAACAGGCACCCTGAGCGGAGTCGAAGGGTGCTAATAAACCAGATTCCTGCCTGCGCAGGAATGACAAACAAAAGAACAAATGAAAATAGCCATCATAGGAGCGGGAAACTTGGGGCTTGCCATTGCAAAGGGCATCTTGCACAGCAACGGGGCCACGACCATGTACCTCACCAAACGAAACACCAGATCTATTCAGGAGTTTGAAAAATATGGAATAGTAACCGTTACCTCGGATAATAAGGAAGCGGTAATCAACTCCGACATTCTCATATTTGCGGTGCAGCCAGGTCATTTTGACAAAATATTGAACGAAACCAAAGACCTACTTACCGAAAAACATGTGATCATCAGTACCATCACAGGTTTTAAAATCCCTAGGATTGAAGAAATCATCGGGTCGGATAAATTTATCATCCGAAGTATGCCCAACACTGCAATTTCCGTTGGCAAATCCATGACCTGTATTTGCAGCAACGAATTGGGCAAAAAACGAATCGATCTGGCCAAGGCCATTTTCAACCGAATGGGACATACCATGGAAATCCCAGAGGACCAAATGCAGGCGGCCACCGTAATCTGCGCGAGCGGAATCGCATTTTGGATGCGTTTGATACGTGCTACCACACAAGGAGCCATTCAATTGGGGTTTGATGCCAAGGAGGCACAAGAACTTGCTATGCATACCTGTAACGGAGCCGCAAGCCTATTGATAGAATCGGGCAGTCACCCAGAAGAAGAAATTGATCGCGTGACCACCCCAAAAGGATGCACCATTGAAGGTTTGAACGAAATGGAACATCAAGGATTGAGCTCATCATTGATCAGGGGAATTGTATCCTCGTTCGAAAAAATCAGTCAAATCAGAAAAGGATAAAGATATCAGGTCGAGCGATCACAAATAAGAAATTATGAAACTATTCGATGTATACCCCTTATATGATGTCACGCCGGTAAAAGCCTTGGGCATCGAGGTCTGGGATGAGAAAGGACAAAAATACTTGGACTATTATGGCGGACATGCCGTAATATCCATTGGACATACACATCCGCATTATGTAAAGCGCATCAAGGACCAATTGGAACAGATGGCTTTTTACAGCAACTCCGTACAAAACCCGTTGCAGGAAGCCTTGGCCAAAAAGTTAGGTGAATTGTCAGGCTGTGAAAATTACGATCTTTTTATGTGCAATTCAGGTGCAGAAGCCAATGAGAACGCCCTGAAAATGGCCTCTTTTCACAATGGCAAATCCAAGGTAATTGCTTTTTCCAACAGTTTTCACGGAAGGACCTCGGCCGCAGTTGCCGCTACGGACAATCCAAGCATCAACGCGCCCATTAACCGACAACAGGAGGTCACTTTTTTGACGTTGAACGATTTTGATGCCTTTGAAAAAGCTATTGAAACCGGCACCTATTGCGCCGTTATTCTAGAAGCCATTCAAGGTGTTGGGGGATTGGACGAACCTACAACCGAGTTCTTTCAATTTATCGCGGATAAGTGCAAGGAACACCATGTGGTCCTAATTGCGGACGAAGTACAGTCAGGATACGGACGTAGTGGTAAGTTCTTTGCTTTTCAGCACCATGGCATCGAACCGGACATCATATCCATTGCCAAGGGAATGGGCAACGGTTTTCCCGTAGGCGGTATTTTGATACATGAAAAATTTAAGCCATCATATGGTCTTTTGGGAACCACTTTTGGTGGTAACCATTTGGCGTGCGCAGCCAGTTTGGCGGTATTGGAAGTTTTGGAAGATGAGCATTTAATCGAGAACGCCTCAACACTTGGTTCGTATTTTAAGGAAAAAGCAGCCGAAATACCCGAAATTAAAAAAGTAAAGGGCCGAGGATTGATGATAGGCTTGGAATTTGATTTTGAAGTGGCCGAGCTCCGTAAAAAAATGATCATGGAGCAGCACATATTCACCGGAAGTGCCAAAAACAAAAAATTGTTGCGATTTTTACCAGCACTGAACATCACTAAAAACGACATTGACCTATTTTTTGAAGCGCTGAAAAAAGCATTATAATGAAGCATTATTTATCCGTAAACGATATAGAATCCCTACCCGATTGGGTAGATGAAGCAATAACCCTAAAAAAAGACCCATATCGGTTTGAAGATTTGGGCAAACGTAAAACCATATGCCTGTTGTTTTTCAACAATAGCCTTAGGACCCGTTTAAGCACGCAAAAGGCGGCCATGCACCTTGGTATGGAAGTAATGATCATGAATTTCGGCAACGAAGGCTGGGCGCTGGAATATGGTGATGGCACTGTAATGGACCAAGGCACTTCGGAACATATCAAAGAGGCCGCACAAGTGGTTTCCCAATATTCCGACATTGTAGCCATTCGCGCTTTTGCAGGTTTGGTGGACAAAGAAAAAGACGAAGCCGAGGAGGTAATCAATGGATTTGCCAAATATGCCACAATTCCAGTGGTGAACATGGAAAGTTCCGTAGGGCATCCGCTTCAGGCTTTGGCCGATGCCATTACTTTGAAGGAGAATGAAGTAAAAAAGAGACCGAAAGTAGTTTTGTCCTGGGCACCCCACCCCAAAGCATTGCCACATGCGGTGGCCAATTCCTTTATTCAGATGATGAAACTGCAGGATGCCGATTTTGTCATCACTCATCCCGAAGGATATGAACTTAATCCAGAACTGACTCAAGGTTGCACAATTGAATACGATCAGGACAAGGCACTGGAAGATGCGGATTTTGTATACGTGAAAAACTGGAGCAGCTATTCCGATTACGGAAAAGTATTGAACAAGGATAAAAACTGGACCATTACCAAAGAAAAATTGGGACATGCCAAATTTATGCACTGCCTTCCCGTTCGAAGAAACATGATCGTCGAGGACGCCGTTTTGGATGGGGAACAATCATTGGTGGTGGAACAGGCCAAAAACAGGATTTATTCCGCACAGATCGTATTGAAAAAAATATTGGAGGAAAAATGAAACTCAAGGACAAGGTCTGCATAGTTACAGGCGCAACCAGTGGAATGGGAAAAGCCATTGCCGAATCCTTTTCTTCTGAAGGAGCCAAGCTAATACTTTCTGGTCGTAACCAAGAAAGCGGCAAAGCATTGGAAAACTGCCTTAACAATGCGCTCTTTGTTCCAGGTGATGTTACCTACCCGTCCTACAACAAAAAGTTGGTGCAAACCGCTATGGAAACCCATGGTAAACTGGACATCCTATCATTGAATGCCGGCATTCTTGGATTGGGAAATGTTCAAGAACTGTCCATTGACACTTGGCGGCACACCATCGATACGAATTTGAGTTCCATCTTTTACCTTTGTAAATACGCACTTCCACAGTTGCAAAAACAACCGCAAGGCAATATTTTAATCAATGCATCAATTGCAGCCTTCAAGAGTTTCCCAAACCATCCCGCTTATTGTGCTTCCAAAGCTGCATCCGTAGCCCTGATGAAGCAAATGGCAGTTGATTATGCGCCAAAAGTCAGAGTGAATGCCATTTGTCCAGGCCCAGTGGACACCCCTTTGTTGTGGGAATCCGCCCAAGCTTTTGAAAATCCAGATACTGCTGTCGAAAATGCGAAAAGGACTACATTGTTAAAAAGGTTGGGGACGCCCAAGGATATTGCTAAACTTGTACTTTTCTTGGTTTCCGAGGATAGTTCTTGGATTACAGGAACCACAGTGACCATAGATGGAGGGATTATAAATACATAAAATGAAACAGAAATTATCCGTAGTAAAAATTGGTGGCAATCTTATTGAAGATGCTGCAGGATGCAAAAAGGTATTGGACCTGTTCTCCAAAATGGACGGCAACAAAATTTTGGTCCATGGCGGAGGCAAAAAAGCTACCGAATTGGCCAATCAGATGGGGGTAGAATCCAAAATGGTCAATGGAAGACGCATTACCAATGCTGAAACCCTCGATATTGCCCTGATGGTCTACGGAGGATTGTACAGTAAAAAAATAGTGGCCAAATTGCAATCGTTGGGTACCGATGCTATTGGAATGAGCGGTGCCGACGCCAATGCGATACGTGCCCATAAAAGACCCAAGAAAAATGTAGATTTCGGTTTTGTGGGCGATGTGGACACCGTGAACACCTACGGAATCTTTAAATTGTTGCAGGCAGGTTTCACACCCATATTTTGTGCCTTGACCCACGATGGTAACGGACAAATGTTGAACACCAATGCCGATACCATTGCCGCGGAAATCGCCATCGCCATGTCCGACCAATTTGAGACTACCCTTTATTATTGCTTCGAGAAAAAAGGGGTGCTTCAAGATATCGAGGACGAAAACTCGGTCATAAAGCACATCGATTCAAAAGGGTACGACGAGTTATTGGCATACGGCATCATTGCTGATGGTATGTTGCCCAAAATGCACAATTGTTTTTACGCATTACGGAACAACGTTTCCAAAGTATGTGTTGGAAACACGAACATGCTCGAAGCCAACAATTCTGAATATACGACATTGACTTTATGAACATAACCCAAGACATATTAACGAAAAAAGCCATTGAACTTCTTAAAACACTCATTCGCACCCAATCCTTTTCAGGGGAAGAAGACAAAACAGGGGATGCAATAGAGGCATTTTTGAGAAGCTTTGGTATCGAGACCAAGAGGCAGCACAACAATATTTATGCTTTCAACAAATATTTTGATGAGAGCAAACCGACCCTGTTGCTCAACTCCCATCACGATACCGTAAAACCGAACAGCGCCTATACCAAAGACCCATTTGATGCCCATATCGAAGACGGCAAACTTTACGGTCTTGGCAGTAATGATGCAGGCGGATGTCTGGTGTCGCTATTGGCCACCTTTGTTCATTTTTATGAAAAAGAAGGGCTAAGTCACAATATTATTATGGCTGCCACTGGTGAAGAGGAGGACGCGGGAGAGAAAAGCATTAGGGCCCTGCTTCCAATTTTACCACAAATTGATGTGGCCATTGTAGGCGAACCCACATTGATGGACCTGGCGATTGCAGAAAAGGGATTGGTGGTTTTTGACGCTGTTGTCTCTGGCACACCATCTCACGCAGCACATCCGAATGATGACAACTGCATCTACAATGCTATTGAAACATTACAATGGTTCAAGGATTACTCGTTTGATAAAGTATCCGATGCCTTGGGCGAGGTAAAATTGACCGTCACCCAAATAAATGCAGGCAAACAGCACAATGTGGTTCCTGCACAAGTGGATTTGGTGGTGGATGTAAGGGTAAACGATTGCTACTCCAATCAGGAAATTTCGGATATCCTTCAAAAAGAAGCACCTTGCAAAATGACCCCACGCTCCCTACGCTTGAACTCATCGTGCATTGATCCTGATCACGACTTGGTGAAAAGCGGATTGGCACTGGGCCGAAAAACCTATGGTTCTCCCACCTTATCCGACCAGGCTGCTTTGACCTGTCAATCGGTAAAATTGGGACCTGGGGACAGTACACGATCGCATTCGGCCAACGAATTTATTTTTGTAAGGGAAATCGAGGAAGGCATAGATATTTACATCAAAACCCTTACAGGATTTTTACAATAACCTGTCAGTTCGAGCGCAGTCGAGAACGATTTAATAAAATTCCCGTTTTCGAGGGAATGACAAAACGAAAATTATGAAACTCTGGGATAAAGGATTCAGTACCGATAAAAAAATAGACCATTTTACAGTAGGCAACGACCGCGAACTAGATTTAGTCTTAGCCAAGTATGATGTGATTGCCTCCAAGGCACATGCCAAAATGCTGGGTAAAGTTGGACTGTTATCCGAAGATGAGGCCAAAGAACTAGTGAAAGCTTTGGATGAAATTGCCAAGGACATCGAAAAAGGAAAGTTTGCCATAGAAAACGATTTTGAGGACATGCACTCCAAAATCGAGTTTATGCTGACGGAAAAGTTGGGTGATATCGGTAAAAAAATCCATTCGGCCCGTTCACGGAACGATCAAGTTTTGGTGGCTATGCAATTGTTCCTCAGAGATGAATTAACAGAGATCAAAGGTCAAGTAAAAGAATTATTCGACTTATTGATGAAACTAGCGGACAAACATAAAAATGTGTTGCTTCCTGGCTATACCCACCTTCAAATTGCCATGCCATCCTCCTTCGGACTTTGGTTTTCTGCCTACGCGGAAAGTTTGATAGACGACCTATACTTCGTACAAGCCGCCTATAAAGTTACCGACCAGAATCCATTGGGAAGTGCAGCAGGCTATGGAAGCTCCTTCCCTATCGATAGAAGTTTCACCACCGCCGAAATGGAATTTTCTACATTGAAGTACAATGTGGTGGCCGCCCAAATGGGACGCGGAAAAGTGGAGAAAGCAACCGCTTTTGGTATTTCCAGCGTTGCCGCTACCCTATCAAAAATGGCGATGGACATTTGTCTGTACATGAGCCAAAATTTTGATTTTATCTCCTTCCCGAACGAGCTGACCACTGGAAGCAGCATTATGCCGCACAAGAAAAATCCAGATGTGTTCGAATTGATCAGGGCCAAGTGTAACAAGATTCAAGCCGTACCCAACCAATTGATCATGATTATGAACAATTTGCCCAGTGGGTACCATAGAGACCTTCAATTGGTGAAAGAAGTCATTGTTCCCGCACTTCAGGACATGCATGCCTGTTTGGAAATGATGACGTTCAGTTTAAAGGAAATCAAAGTGAACAAGGCCATTTTGGAAGACTCAAAATATGATTATCTCTTCAGCGTGGATACCTTGAACGAGTTGGTAAAAAGTGGAATGCCTTTCCGTGATGCCTACAAGACCATGGGCAAAGCGATCGAAAATGGCAACTTTAAACCGAAACGCGATATTGAACATACCCACGAGGGTAGTTTAGGAAATCTGTGCTTGGAGCAGATAAAAGAAAAAATGGAAAAGGTTTTGGTCTAAAATAAATAAATTGGGTTGAAATTTAAGCCAAGGGCTTTCAACTTGATTTTATGTTCAAAAAAATTCTACTCAGCTTATCTCTTTTTATCGGGGTGCTCCATTTTTCCGTAGCACAGGATGTTTATGCAAAAAATGAATCGGTAGATGTCCAAAACTATGTTTTTGGTCTTCATTTAAACGATGCCTCCAACCAAATCAAAGGGGAGACCGAAGTAACGGTTCGTTTTAAGGAGGGCATGGTTCCATTTGCCTTGGACCTCATCCAAAAATCGGGAGAATTTGGCATGGAAGTCACCGAAGTATTGGAACAAAATACCAAGGCGAACTATACTTACACCAATAACAAAATCAACATCGTTCCTAAAAACTCGAACGATTCCGTACAGACGTTCACCATCAAATACCAGGGTGTTCCCGAAAGAGGCTTGGTCATTGATACCACTAAGTATGGCAAGCGCTCATTTTTTGGTGATAACTGGCCAAATTTAGCGAGGCATTGGTTGGCGGCCGTTGACCATCCATACGACAAAGCGAGCGTAGAATTTCGCATTACCGCGCCTGACCATTATGACGTAGTGGCCACGGGCAAAAAAGTGGAGGAAAGTAATCTGGAAAACGGCAATAAACTCACGATTTACAGCGAGCCTGCCCCAGTTGCCACAAAAGTAATGACGATTGGTGTCACAGAATTTGCTTCACGAGTCGTGGACAACATTAATGGAATTGAGGTTACGGCATGGGTATATCCACAGAACCGGTTGGAGGGTTTTAGCGATTATACAGTAGCAGGACATGTGCTGGAATATTTTATAGATCATATTGGACCCTATTCGTATGCCAAACTGGCCAATATGCAGGCGAAAACACAGTGGGGTGGACTGGAAAATGCAGGCACCATCGCTTATTTTGAAAATTCGGTGACAGGAAACAAAACAGTTGAACCTTTGATTGCACACGAAATTGCACATCAATGGTTCGGTAATTCAGCAACCGAAAAAAGCTGGAACCATGTGTGGTTGAGTGAGGGTTTTGCAACCTATTTCTGCATTCTCTATTTAGAAAACGAATATGGTGATGACCGCAGAAAAGAGGAGTTGGCCATCGATAAACGGCAAATCTTTGAGTATTACCGAAAAAACCCCGTCCCCATTGTTGACCTTACCATTAAGGACCCAATGAAGGTGTTGAGCACCAACACTTATCAAAAAGGAGGTTGGGTATTGAACATGCTACGTCACAAATTGGGTGATGGCGTATTCTGGGAAGGTATCAAAACCTATTATTCCAAGTATCAAAACAGCAATGTGTTGACGGATGATTTTAGAGTGGTAATGGAAGAGGCATCGGGAGAGGATTTGGAGTCCTTTTTTGAGCAATGGTTGTTTGTGAAGGGGCATCCACAAATCAAATGGAACTGGGATTATAGCCATGGGAACATCAATCTCAACATACAACAACTGCAAGACCATCATGTATTTGGTTTTCCTTTGGAAATAGGTGTGGTAAAAGATGGAAAGTTGACCGTCCAAACCATTGAAATAGCCCAACGTAATCAAAATTTCCAAATTGAGCTTGCTGGAGAACCCGATTCAATCATACTGGACCCAAATGAGTGGGCATTGTTTGAGGATATAGGAAAATTATAGCATCCGTCAATTCAAACAAGGCATTGGTCAATTTCCTCCTTAGTTTCGATCGGAAAACCTCTAACTTAACTCAGCGAAGACCTAAAATTCAGTTAATGGCTACAGTTGAGACAGAACATTTGAGACTAATTCCGTGTAACAGTGAAATTTTAAAAGCAGCTATTGAAGGAAATGATAGCATTGCCCAAAAACTGGGTGTTGTCATTCAGGAGAATTGGACAGAGTTTGGTGTTGGCGCTTTACAATACTCACTTGACAAGCTTACGGAAAATGAAGACGAAAAGGATTGGTGGACCTATTTCCTTATTCACAAAAAGGATAACAGATTGATAGGAAGCGGTGGTTACAAAGGAAAACCAACGTCAGATGGAACCGTTGAGCTTGGATATGAAATAGCTCCGGCCTACCGTAATAAAGGGCTAGCAACTGAAATGACAAAAGGGCTTATTGAAAATGCGTTTAAGAAGAGTAGCGTAAAAACAATAATTGCACACACCCTCGGATATGAGAACCCTTCAACCAAAGTGCTGCTGAAATGTGGTTTTGAAAAAGTTGAAGAAATCAATGACCCCGAGGATGGACCTATTTGGAAATGGGAACTACAAAGACAGAATAGGGATAGCCATGAACGGTAAAAAAATATTTCTGTTGATTGGGCAAAAAGGCAATGGAAAATACTTTACAACAAACTTTATGGGGGAAGAAGTGCTATTAAATCCATCAATTCAAAACAGCCATTCGTCAATTGATGTGGAAATTTCTGGCCCATATTCACTAACTTCATTATTTGATTTTTTCCAATCCCCACCACCTAGACTATTAACATTCAAAATTTTCATGAGTTGATTCATTAAAAATTAGGTTTGTGGTAGAGGTTTCAGATATAAAAGCTTGGCTGGGTTATTGGAAAAAAACTTTGTTGGATGTTGACAGAAAAAGAATTGATGTCTCCACACACCCGATTCCTGTAGAATCCTACTTTATCCGGCAAGTACCCCAAAAACACGCAAAATTCTTGTGGGAAATTTCTGTAGCCAATAGGGATACGCCATATATAAACGTAGATATTTGTCCTTGTTCAATTCAACCTGAATTTGAGCATGCACGATCAAAGGAGCTGGAAGAAGAAATAGCGTATCCTTTTTGGATCCCAGCAATAATGTACAAAGATGGGACACTTGAGCCACAAAAATCCAATAAGGGAGTATCCAGACCTTTTTTTGTTAGGGAATACCTTTCCCCAACCTACAAAGGTTCCTGTAATATCGCATCCATAAAAGATGTTGATATTGCCTTACAGAAAGTTGAGTTCAAAGACGATTCATGGGAAGCATACTGGAAAAAGTGTGAATCCTTTTTTTCGATTGTAACAGCGAAGAACTTTGATGAGTTCAACACAAAGCATGAAAAACATATATTCATACAAAAAGGCGAACTACGCGGCCTAACAGGAAATATCCGAAAACTATATAAAAGACTCGAAGAGGCACCTCCTAAAAACAGTTTGCTCAATAGCCTAATTGATGCCGGGAAAGTAGACTGCATGTCGATTCCTGATAAATCCAAGATCATTCGGAACAAAAATCACATTGGGCAAATGAGTGGAGAGTTTCCCCTATCCGTATCGCAAAGAGAAAGTATTGCCTGTTTTAATCTTCTCACGGATTCAAATATCTTGGCTGTAAATGGCCCACCAGGAACCGGGAAAACCACCTTTTTACAGTCCGTTGTTGCAAATAGTGTGGTCTCTACTGTTGTAAATCAGCAAAAGCCAGAATTACTGGTCGCATGTTCAGCAAACAATCAAGCCATAACAAATATACTTGACAGTTTTGTACTGGACTCAAAGGATAAATTGACCCAACGTTGGTTACCTGGTTTATCCTCATTAGGCCTATACCTATCCACCAATGAAAACAAAAAGTATCAGACCTGTACTTCTGAATTTGGAAACGGTTTTATAAATGATTTTGAAAGTGACCCGGTTGATGATAAAAAAGAGTTCTTTCTAAATGAGTTTGGAGCAAATATTGAAAAAAGCAAGGATATTGAAGAATGCAAACATCAATTATTCAATATAGTTCAATCAAAAGTCAATCACATTAGGGAGCATCTTGAAATTGCTGAAAACTATGAAAACATAGGTCTGCTTTTAGAAAAAAGTGGATGTTCCAATCTTGATGATTTAAAAGAACTTGTTTCCTCTATTCAAACCAAGGTTGAGAATTGCAACGCTGAAATTCTACAAATTTCGGATGCAGAAAAGAATCTGATACAAGCAGAAAAACAACAACCATTTATCCAAAAAGCATTTTCCTTTCTCCCAAAGTTTAAGGAGCGAAGGGCTTCACTATTTCAAAGAACACTGTTACATATTGACTTGAATGAAGTTTCGGACTACAGCAGCTACAGTGCTTTGATTCATTTGCTCAACGAGAGAATTATTTCAAAGACCAACTCGGCCAAACAACTGGACATAGAGTTGACCCATGCCATTGACTCTAAAAACAAGGTTGAGGAGTTTATTTCCAATTATCAATCCTGCATTAATGGCTGGAACAACAATTATGGCGACCAACTAACCAAACTTCAGTCCATGACCGGCAAAGAATATCAAAATTTGCAACCGTTGGAGGATATGCAGGTTAGAATGGATATTTCATTCCGTTATGAAGCTTTTTGGTATGCCATACATTTTAGAGAAGCTGAATACTTGCTGAACCTTGAGGCCAAGCTCCAAAAAAACAGCAAGGATAAAGAGCGGGGCAAGGTTGGATATAAAGAAAAACTACAGCGGTTTGCCGGGGTAACACCCATTTATATCTCCACCTTTCATTCAATTCCAAGGTTTAGCACCTTTTACGATAATGCCGAAGGTGAACAAGCCTATTACGATTTGTTCGACCTGATCATTGTTGATGAAGCTGGACAAGTTGCTCCAGATATTTCAATACCTTCATTTTCTTTGGCAAAAAAAGCAATTGTTGTAGGCGATGTATTTCAGATAGAACCTGTTTGGTCCGTAGAGGAAAAACTCGATATTGTCAATCTTAAAATGAACAATATCCTGGCCAAGGATGCTTCCGATGATGTAATCAATAACTATAAAGACTCAGGATTACTCTGTTCCTCCGGTAGCTTAATGAAATTGGCACAACGCTCCTGTTTTGTGAAAGATGGTGACGACGGAGGTACACTTTTAAAAGAACATAGGAGATGTCCGGACAAGATTATTTCATATTCAAACAAAAATGTATATCACAACAAACTGATCCTGACCAAAGGGAATAAAAGAAAGGTGGACATAGACCTTCCTTTAAAAGGATTTATGCACATTGAGAGTACAAGTGAGAAGGTTGTAAACAGTAGACAGAACAAGCAAGATGCCATCACCATTGCCAAATGGATTGAAAGCAAAAGGACGGAACTTGAAAATTCTTTTGGCAATTAAACCTATTGCTGAAATACTTGCCATAGTTACTCCCTATAAATCCCAGGCATCCCTTATTAAGGATGAGCTGCTAAAGATTGATAAAAAAGCATATGAACCGTTAATATCAGGTACAGTCCACGCTTTGCAAGGTGCTGAAATTGATATTGTTATTTTTTCAACTGTACTTACACCAGGCGACAGTACATTCTTTGCCGACAATCTAAATATGCTCAATGTAGCCGTTTCGAGAGCAAAATCAAGTTTTCTTGTTTTTGGTAATCTAAACGCCATTGATGCAACAAAGAACAATCCGTTGGGCCGTTTAAAACAATGGCTACAAGAAGATGAAAATTGTGAGTTGTCCAACAAGATTGTTTTTGATACTACAGAAACAAATCACGATGTAATTCGCGTCGCTGACTTAAAAACACATGTTGGCACACTTAACCGAGTTTTCGAAATTGCAAAATCCGAATTGATTATTGTTTCCCCGTTCATTTCTTCAAATGCGATAGAATGTGATACAATCAAGTGCTATGACAACAATGACAAAAGACAATTGAACTCAATTAAAATTGATTCTGTAAGGGAACAACTAAGCAATACCGTCAATAAAGGGATAAAGGTTACCATAATTACGGACTCAACACTTGACCTACAAAATAATCAGCTAAAACCTTTAGCCCAGAAAGGCCGTGAGATAATTATACAAAGTGGAGCGAAATTGAAATTGGTAAATGGCATCCATAGCAAAACAATTATAATTGACAATGACATAATTATTGATGGTTCGTTCAACTGGTTTTCTGCACTTCGTGATGAAAACAGCAAGTATTTTAGGAACGAATCATCTATTGTGGTAAAAGAAGAGCCTGCCAAAGCAATGATCAAAAAGGCCAAAACATATTTGGAAAAGGCAATCAAATAAATTGCGTACTCCGCAAGATTGATATAGATGCTTATTGCTAAAAATCTTCTTAGACACATCAACCAATTAATCTTTTGTCTAAAAATATGGCAAATTAGAGCATCCGTCAATTGAAGTAGGGCATTGGTCAATTTCTTCTGGAGATTCAACCGGAAATCTGCTAACTTCACTTATCGGTCGATATAATTCACCTTGTACTGAGCGTAGCCGAAGTATTAAAGCGAATCATATCTTTCATGTTACCCAAAATTAAAAAAAGTGACTAGACTTAAAACTATAGTAATTATATCTGTTTTTCTGACCTTGCTTTCGTGTAAGAATAGAAATAATGCATCACAATCTGATCATAATATTAAAAGTGCCTACATAGAAACAGATATAGATTCAGTTAATACAGAAACAATTGTTGACGCTGAGCCAGAAATTGTGACTTTTGACTGGTCAATAAATCAAGTGCTTAAAAGTACACTAATTTCGGAATTACAACAAGATTCAAAAAACATTGACAAGCATATTATGAAATTCTTAGATGAGTATAGCAAAGTCGAAAAGGATTTTAATGACACCTTATTTGATTTAAGTAATTATGACTCATTGAATACATTAGCTTATGCTCCAGATGATATTATTTATGAAAATGCAATTGAATTTAAGAATGAAGTAGAATCAAATGGATTTAGTATCGCACAATCCGAAGGGATGATATACATAAAAAAGAGTACTGACTTTATTAAATCAGATTTAGCAGAATTTCTTGACTCAACATCAATGGATTTCATAAATCTTTATTGTCAGGAAATTGATTCTATTTGCTGCGAAGACGCTGGAATAATAATATCAGAAAATCTTCTTGTTGAGAGAGCATTACTTTGGGGTAATTTACTGGAAAAATCGAAGGGTTTAGACTATAAACATGTTGCTGAATCAGAGTTCAATAGTTACCTTTTCCTAATATATTCAGGACAAGATAATACACCATCATTTGACTGGACAACAGGAAAGTTTAGTAAAAATCTATTTGAATTAATGAATAGTATTGTAACTGAATACCCAAGCTCGATAGCTTCTAAAGAATTTAAGGAATACATAGAATTATTGGAACAATCAGACTTAAAAAGGACAGATAAAATTGATGAGTATTTAAAGAACCTAATGAAATAACTGTGGATAACAAGTGGTAAAAGCAATTACTTTCGAAAATTTACAGTGCAGATTTTCAGTTTATCTTTATCAATAATTGAAACTAAAAATACACATGAAACAACACAACTGCCAGTAGCATTACCCATAACAACAGCACCTAATCCCCGCTCCCAATCACTTCATCCTAAATCCACTATTTTGTTATTTGACAATATAACCACACTAATTTTAATTCATTGTTAAAAAACAAAGTAAATTATTACATTTACCGCACTAAACAAACAATGATCAACCGAACCAACCTCACCCCCGTGCTCATGGCTTTGGCCATGTTCTTTTGTGTGTTTTTACATGCCCAAAAGAAAAATGCTGATTTCAAGATTCATCTGTTTCGTACTAGCGAAACCTTTACCATTGACGGTATTGGCAACGAGAACACTTGGCAAAAAGCCGAGCCCGCAAACGACTTTTTCATGGTTTTGCCCATGGACGATCGCAAGGCCACACAACCATCAGAAGTTAAAATGGCTTACGATGACAAACAACTCTATCTGTTGGCTACTTTTTTTAAGACTCCAGGTAACACCTATGTAGTGGAATCACTACGCAGGGACTTTTCCTTTGGGGGCAACGATAATTTTCTGTTGTTCATGGACCCTTTCAATAATCAGACCACTGGATTTAGTTTTGGGGCAAACGCTTATGGTGCCCAATGGGATGGCACCATGTCCAACGGTGGCAGTATCGACCTGAATTGGGACAGTAAATGGGTTTCGGAAGTTCAAAATTATGAAGACAAATGGGTGGTAGAAATGGCCATTCCCTTCAAATCCATCCGGTATGAAAAAGACGTGACCGAATGGGGCGTAAACTTTTCAAGGCTAGATTTAAGCACCAACGAAAAATCGAGCTGGACACCAATTCCAAGACAGTTCCCAACGGCATCTTTGGCCTACACCGGCACTATGGTCTGGGATAATCCACCCCCAAAACAGGGGCTCAATTATTCCATAATCCCTTATGTGTTGGGTACTGTTGGCAATTCGAGCATAGATAACATCAGCTATGATAACGAATTTAAGGTGGGTGGCGATGTGAAACTGGGACTCACCTCATCTTTAAATTTGGATTTGACCATAAACCCAGACTTTTCACAGGTTGAAGCCGACCGTCAAGTAGCCAATTTGACCCGATTTGAGCTCTTCTTCCCCGAAAGGCGTCAGTTCTTTCTGGAAAACGCTGACCTCTTTGCCAGTTTTGGATATGATGAGATACGTCCTTTCTTTTCCCGCAGAATCGGATTGGGCGTGCCCATAATTGCCGGGGCAAGGGTTAGTGGAAACCTCAACCGTAACCTCCGTTTGGGGATGATGGACATGCAGACGGACAAATTGGAAGAAACGGGACTGCCCAGTCAAAATTTTGCCGTACTCTCTTTACAACAAAAGGTATTCTCGCGTTCCAATATTGGTTTGATGTTCGTTAACAAGGAATCGCTGGATTACAATTCATTGGCCGATAGCCTTCAAACACAATACACGAAGTTCAATAGGAACCTTGGGTTGGAATATAACTTGGCCTCTGCAGACAATAAGTACAATGGAAAAGTTTTTATGTTGAAATCCTTCGGTCCCGACTCTTCCTACAATGGAATTGCACAGGGAGCCCATTTACAATATAGCAGCCGTAGATGGAATTGGCGGGTACAACAAGAATATATATCGGACGACTTTACCTCCGAGGTAGGTTTTGTTCCACGCAAGAATTACATCAAACTCGAAAGTTCCGTTGGTCATTTGTTTTTACCTGCCAGTGAAACCGTAGTGAGTCATGGACCACAATACACCGGTTTCTATTATTTTGATCCTAATATGAATTCTACAGATTATGTTTCCATTTTAGGGTATGCGGTAAACTTTATGGACCGTAGCTCGTTGGGCGTGGATGTTTTTAATGAATACGTACAGCTATTGGCTCCTTTCGACCCCACCAACACAGGCAAGGAGGAACTGGCAACCGGTACCCGCCATCATTGGAACGGCGTATACCTCTCTTACAATTCGCGTCCCAAAAGTTTGTTCACCTATAATCTGACTACCCGATTGGGCCGCTATTTTTCTGGGGGATACCGTACCAACCTGAATGCGGAACTGGGATATCGTTTTCAGCCATACGTGAGTTTGGGTGCCGTCCTCAGTTATAATAATCTTGATCTGCCCGAACCATGGTATACCACGGATTTTTGGCTCGTGGGCACCGAAGCGGATATCACTTTTACCAATAAATTGTTTTGGAACACCCTATTCCAGTACAACGAACAAATCAACAATGTTGGCATTAACTCCCGGTTGCAGTGGCGCTATGCACCAGCTTCCGATTTATTTTTGGTATTCAACAACAATGAGCAACTATCGCCGCTTGAAGGAAATTTATGGTCGTTAACGCTCAAATTCACCTATTGGTTTAATCGATAATGAAGGAGAATTCTTTTTGACGGACAAAACTTACGTTTGAACTAAGTCTTATCCTTTGTAGTATAGTTAATTGGTATTTTAAATTCTTATAAAAACTAACATGAAAAAGCTATTCTTTTTTTACTTTACGATTTTATTTCTTCTTTTTTCATGCTCCAAAGGTTCGACTGAGAATCCGGAAGAACCAAAATCGGAAGAACCCGACAAAGAAGAGCCTATAACGGATGAGGAAAATACTTATTTTACCATTCGCGTACCTGAAGATTATTTCTCAATTATTACCGAGAACTGGGTTGTAAGCCATGATGTAAACAATGGAAACATCTTGGATTATGCTCGGTTGAAAAATGGCTCGGAAATAACATTGAAAACCAACACTTCATCTCTAGTGACCGAACATAATATTAGCATTGTAAATGTTGAACTCCGTGATTCACTAAATAAATATAAAATTACCAGTTATACTTCAGTTGAAACTAATGCTATTTGGCAACTTGGCGAAGATGGGCTTAAATATAATTATAATGTTTCCCCTATTGGGAAATTGACCTTTAATGCTGTAAATTTAGATTCGCCCGCTTCTTGGATTTTGTCAAACAAATATGGAACGACACTTTTGGCCAGTCAATCTTTAACCAGGTCGGAAAATTTGACCGATATTTCAATAGACTCACTTCCTGTGTTCCAAGAAAACAGATATCTACTTTCTATTTACGATGTATACGGAAATGGTAAGTATTTGTTTATTGACAATCTAAGTAATGCCACAACTATAACCGTTAACAGCGAACAAATGAAAGGTTTTGATAAAACAATTCCTCTCTCTATTCCTGAAGTAGGTGAATACCATGTATCAGTTTTTGGGTTTGAAGATACTGAGGAATTTGCTGAACAAGGAGGTCATATTTTAGCACTGATTTTCAACACTGTCAACGATGAAATAATTGCTGACACCCTCAACGTTGGTTATTTGGATGCCTTCGATAAATATATAACCTACTTTGTTTATACCAAGGACAACATTAAATATAGTTACAGGAAATATGGAGACCCACCTACAGGTCTTTCAGGGGCCGGTGTCGAAGGTTGGAGCTTAGAAGTAATAGATTCGTCGGTGAATAATTTTCAATTTAATGTGACATCTCCGAAAACTTTCTCGCAACAAAGTCATTTCTGGAGTGCTTTTTCAGATTCTGAAGATGTAGGTTCCAATTATACGGATTGGACCATAAACCATGGAAATTCCTATAAAACATTTTATTTCAAACTCCCTGAGGAAATATTGACTACTTATCCTCAAATGGATATTGAAGGTCTAAATTATCAAAATAGTACCTTTCACTTTAATGCTTATGATTATCAAGAGTTTTTGAATGCCTCATTTGCTCAACCAAATCCTGAAATGTTACATGACCATGAGTTCTATCTGATAAGTCAATAAGCATTAATATTTGAACAAAAGGTGCCCAAAAATTTGCAAACTTTCACACATTGCCTCAATATCTATCAATCCAAAAGGGGCATCCGTCAATCTAAGGCATGCGATAACCTGAAATTTTCCGAACTTGGGTCGTGTTATCAATATTCCCGAAATAATGCTTGACGAAAATACCGGCACCTTAGTAATTGGCAAAGACATAGCATTTGGCACCCATGTCGATTTTAATAGTGTACAAAAATGGACAATTGGAAAAGAAAGTCCTGAATTCGCTGGAACAGAAGGCGCTCAACAACAAAAAATAGTATTTAGAAATGTGGTGGTTGATGGCGAGTATTTTATTTTCCGTTTGAACTTCACCAACAACAAATTATTTCTCCTTGAAATTTTTATCAGCCCAGTCCCCTTTGAATTTAAAGAAAATTGGAACGATTGGAGCTATGAAGACGAAATGAAACATTTAGAATATTATAAATCCTGGCTCCAAAAAGAGGTTGGAGGTACAACCAATTTTGATTGGGGACACATCTGGTGTGGCTATGATAGTTTGGGCGGATTTAGCAGTATTAAAATAAGATATCATTAAAAAAAACAGGTATCCGTCAATTCATATCATGTAACGGTCAATCCAGAATGGCATTTTTATTCAAAAAAAAAAGCTAACTTCACTTATCGTACGCTAAAAATCATTGAAACGATATTTAGCTAACCGTTGTACACAAGCTCTGAAAAGCCAACCGCACAGTCAAGCACATTTCATTTTACTCGTACCTCACAAAATAAAAAGAACTTGCCTTTTCCCTTCGCTAATTGAAAACAAAAACCGAAAGTTGATATAAAAATCGCAATTTATTTTTACATTTGCTAAAAATGGGTCAAATGACAAGTTTCGGAAATTATATTAAGACTGAAAGAGAAAAACGAGAATGGACACAAACCGAACTCGGAACTAAAATCGGAATCAATACAAGTGCTATTTGCAGAATTGAAAACGGAAGTCAAAAATTCAGTAAATCGAAATTGAAAAAACTTGCTGAATTATTTCAAACTGATTTACAAATTATTACCGATTTATTTTTTGCTGACAAGTTTGTAAAAGAAGCTTTAAAATATAAATGCTCTGAATCCATTTTTTCTGTAGCAGAAGATACTGCTAACTATTACAGAAATGTGAATGTAAAACAAGGAAAATTAGAATTATGAAAAAACCATTAACATATATTAGCCTTTTCAGTAGTGCAGGAGTTGGATGCTATGGCTTCAAACTTAATGGTTTTGAATGTATTGCAACTAACGAACTACTTACTAAAAGACTTAAAATTCAAACTTTTAACAACAAATGTAAATATGAAAGTGGATACATTGATGGAGATATTACCAAACAAGAAGTTAAACATAAACTTCTTAATGAATTAAAGTATTGGCAAGAGAAACATAAAATTAAAACACCAGATGTTTTAATAGCAACACCACCTTGTCAAGGTATGTCAGTAGCCAATCACAAAAAAAATGACGAAATATCAAGAAATTCCTTAGTTGTTGAATCAATAAAATTAACTAATAAGATTCTTCCAAAATATTTTGTCTTTGAGAATGTTCGAGCATTTTTAAATACAACGTGTACAGATATTGATGGTGTTGTAAAACCAATAAAAGAAGCTATTAAATATAATCTTGGAGGAAATTATAATATTTTATACAAAATTGTAAACTTCAAAGAATATGGTTCCAATTCAAGTAGAACAAGGACATTAGTTATTGGAGTAAGAAAAGATATTCCAAACATAACACCTTATGATATATTTCCTAAAAAGCAAAAATCAAAAACTTTGCATCAGTTAATTGGAGATTTACCATCATTAACAGAAATGGGAGAAATTTCAAATGACATTTTTCATTCTTATCGCGAATTTGACCAACGAATGCTTCCTTGGATTGAAAATTTAGAAGAAGGTCAATCAGCATTTGAAAATTCCGAACCTGAAAGAATTCCTCACAGAATTATTAACGGAGAAGTTGTTTATAATAAGAGTAAGAATGGAGATAAATATGCTCGTTGGTATTGGAATAAAGAAGGTCCTTGTGTTCACACAAGAAATGACATTTTAGCAAGTCAAAATACGGTTCACCCATCAGATAATAGAGTCTTTTCAATAAGAGAATTAATGAGAATGTTATCTATTCCAGAATCTTTTGAATGGTCGCATATTAAAATTGATAAACTTAATGTGTTTACAGAATTAGAAAAAAAGGCTTTCTTAAAAAAGGAAGAACTTAACATTAGACATTGTTTAGGAGAAGCAGTTCCAACAGGGGTTTTTAAAAACATTGCTTCAAATATTAAAAAAGCTAACAAAAGTGAAAGTTTGTCTTTATCTCAAATAAAATCTCTTGAAGAAGAATTCAAGCTAAACGAAACAGATAATATTGTACGTTTCATCAAGACTAACTTTAAAAACTATTCTTTAAATAATATTTTTTTAATAGCAGAACATTCAAACTCGGAAAGATTAAAAACGAGTGCCTATTTTACAAGAAAGGATATTGCTTATTCTGTAATAAAAGATTTACCAGAACTAAAAAAGAAAAAGAAAATAAGAATTCTTGAACCATCTGTAGGAGTTGGTAATTTTATCCCTTTGTTGTTTGACAAATATGAAAACAAAGACGAAGTAATTCTTGATGTTTGCGATATTGACAACAATTCATTGCAAATTTTAAAGACAATTTTGTCAAAAATTAAAGTTCCACAAAACTTTAAAATTAATTTCAAACACATTGATTTTCTACTATGGAATTGTAAAACAAAATACGACATTGTTGTTGGAAATCCACCATATGGAAAAGTAACAAAGAACAAAGAGTTATTAGACTTATATAAATTTAAAACTCACAATTCTGACACCAATAATATATTTTCCTTTTTTATTGAAAAGTCATTGCGATTAGGAAACTATGTTTCTTTAATAGTGCCTAAAAGTTTATTAAATGCACCTGAATTTAATAAAACAAGAGAGGTTTTAAAAGGTTGTGATTTACAGAAAATATGCGACTATGGCGAAAAAGCTTTTAAGGGTGTAAAAATTGAAACTGTAAGTTTTTTATGCTCTTCTTCTGTTCCAACAAAAGATAGTGTAATAATCGAAAGTTACATCAAAAACTCTTACAAGGATGAAAGTAAAAAATATATTTTTTCTGATGATTTTCCTTATTGGCTAATTTACAGAGATGCAAGTTTCGACAATGTTGTCTCTAAAATGAAACTTGATATTTTTAATAGTTTCAGAGATAGACAAATAACAAAATCAATTACACAAACTAAAGGTAAAGTAAGAGTTTTAAAATCAAGAAACATTGGTAACAATGAAGTAAAGGAAATTGATGGCTATGATTGTTACGTTGATGAAATTGATGAACTTGCTGTTTCTAAATTCTACAACGAATCTGATGTAGTAATGGTTCCAAATCTAACTTATTACCCAAGAGCAAGTTTTTTACCAAAAAATTCAATCACTGATGGTTCTGTTGCTTTATTAACCTTAAAAAATGGAAGTCGTTTACCAACAGAACAAGATTTAGAATTTTATAGTAGTGAAGAATTTGAAAACTATTACAGAGTTGCAAGAAACTACGGAACAAGGTCTTTAAACATTGACAATAACTCTGTATTTTTCTTTGGCTTATTGAAAGAAATAACTGAATGAGTAAAATAATAGACGACCATTTTAATGGTATAGATTTAGATATTAGGAAAAAAAATATTGGAACTTTTATGGACCAAAAAGTAACACCTGATGTAGTTTCAGGTGTTGCTGAATGTATTTTGGAGTATTTGAGCGAAAATGAAGAACCATTTACCATAAATGACATCAGATATTTTGATTATTCAAATCAGCTTGTGAAAGAAGTTTTCAACAAACCAGATGTTCAAAAAGCTGAAAATGAATACGATAAATTCTTTTCTCAACCAATCAAGATGTTTGCATATGCAGGAATATTAGAAGAAGATTTAACAAAGCGACCTTATAAATATACTGTTTCAAACAATGATGTTTTAGAATATATGGGAATGCGTGAAAGAAATGCAGTAACGTATTTACAAAAATATTTAGAGAGATTAATTACAGATAGTGGTATTAAAATTCTTTTTGATGAGTTTTTTATTTCTCAAAATAAAACTGGCTACGAACGATTAAAAACTCGTTTCATTGATTTTATTATACAAAATACGCCAAAAAATGACCCAGTAGATATTTCAAGAATATTTACTAAAATCATAAACCCATTAGCTTACAGAGAGAAAAAATTCGGAACTAGAAAAGGGAGAATTTCACAAACAGTTATTTCTCTTGATGAATTATACTACAACAGACCTAATTGGCGAGATATTAATAAAGATAAATCTCTTACAAGAGAAGAAGCAAAAGCTCTATTTGAAGATGTTGTTGACAATAAAAATTATTTTAGATATCAAGTTACTAAAGCAAAGAATTTTGTTAGAAAACTTCAACCATACAGTGAAATACATCGATTTGAACAATATCCAGGTTTACAAGCGCATCATATATTTATGGAAAGTGAATTTCCTCAAATTGCAGATTTACCGGAAAATATAATAATCTTAACACCTAATCAACATTATTATAGAGCTCATCCAAATAATAAAACATCTGTCATTGATGAAACTTATCAGACAATTTGTCTGATTTCTAAATTAGATTCAATAGAAATCAATATTTGTTCTGGAGAAAATGATTACTCACTAGAAGACTTTATAGACGTTTTGAATTTAGGGTACGAAACTGACAGGTTTAATTATGGAATGGACTTTGAAGAAGTAAAACATAATATTTTAAAATTCAGAAATTATGTATAAACAATACTTTGGAAAAAGAAAAAAAATGAGATTTGATTCACCTGAAGAATACTATGAAACTTTAGGTTTTATTGCTAAAGGTGATGGTTCTTGTGATTTGTATAGAGAAGAAAATCAAAATCAAGGAGCTTGGGGTCCAGAAATTAGGATGAATTGCTATAATAACCTCAATAAATTTACACCACCATTAAAAAGAAAATTCACAAAAGGAAGAGGAAAAAAAGTTTTACACCGAATAAATTGTAATGAATTTATACAAGATTTAATTGATAATCACCAATTTACTTTTGGCCCAACGCAAAATGCTTCATTGATTAGAACTTCTGTACCAGCCCAATACCAAGTTGATTTCGATAGAGGTTTAGCTCTATAGACAGCGAACACACAAAGCCATACACATTGCCAAGTCGCTCAAAAGCCAACAGCTAAAGCCACAAACTTGGCAAAGAGTATGTCTTTCGCCAACGCTGAATGACAATCTGAACCAAAAAAGCCAGTGTACAACAACGTATATAAAAAATAGCGGTTTAAGAGCTTAATCGAAAATAAATAAATTAAAGGTCAGTTATAATCCGAAAAGTTAGTGCATAAAATTCGCTACTTTTCATATACAAACCGATAAGTGCAACAAAAAAATCTTTCTTAAATAAGCGACTATTTAATATTCCTCAAATTGACCACCTCCTGCTCGGTCAAGTGTCTCCAGTGCCCACGTGGCAAATCCTTTTTGGTCAACCCGGCGAAGATTACCCGATCTAGTTTGGTCACATTATAGCCCAAGTGTTCAAAAATGCGGCGTACAATTCGGTTTCTTCCACTATGGATTTCTACCCCGACCTCACGCTTTGGTGCACCTTGAATGTAACTCACGCTATCAACGGTAATGGGGCCATCTTCCAGTTCCAAACCGGCTTCAATTTTATGGAGGTCGCCCAAACTTAGGTTATTGTCTAAATGTACGTGGTAGATCTTACGGATATTGTGCTTTGGGTGCGTCAATTTTTTTGTGAGGTCACCATCATTGGTAAAAAGTAACAAGCCAGTCGTATTTCGGTCCAATCGGCCTACGGGCAACAAACGGTTGTTCGATGCGCTCGAAATCAGTTCCATTACGGTACGGCGCCCTTTTTCATCACTTGTTGTAGTAATAAAGTTTTTTGGCTTGTTCAGCAACACATACTCCTTTTTTTCCAAACTGAGTCGCTTTCCATCAAAACGGACATCATCGGAACGTTTTATCTTGTAGCCCATCTCGGTTACCGCTTTGCCGTTTACGGTAACATTACCTGCAGCAATATAGGTGTCGGCTTCCCTTCTGGAACAAATGCCCGCATTGGCAATGTAGCGGTTCAACCGAATTTCATCCGGATTGGATGGCTTTTTAGGAGCGCTCTGCCTTGGTTTGGATGCAAATTTTTTGTCAAACGGTTTCTTTCTGTCCCCGCTCTTGAAGTTTTTTGAGGGCCTTTTGCCCCTATGGTTGTCTGATTTCGCCATCAGTCGATTTTTTTGCAAATGTAGTCTTTTTAAGTTCCAAAAATCCTAAAGAACAAAGAATTACAAAATTCGGTTCAGTACCACATCCACATCTATCAACAAAATACTGAAAACGCCCACCACAATAATAAATTTGATGATGTTGTGCAGCCAAACGTAGTGTCTTTTTCCTTCCGCCTTCCATAACAGTGCCAAGAAAAAAATCAAAAATACCACGCAGGCCATAAAGTAGTAATGCATATACCCAACATCGAACGTTTTGATCAACAAAAGTGCGGGAACCAAAGTGAGTACAATCAAAAATGTGATAATGGATTTTGAGACACCAGCCCCATATAATATAGGAATGGTTTTATAGTTCTGTGCCAAATCGCCTGCCATACTCTCCAGATCCTTGATCATTTCCCGGGCCAAAATCAATAGGAACAAGAAAAGTGCATGTACAAAAATCACAGTCTGAAAGTTCTGGTAGTAGACAAAAACCACAAAAAACGGGGCAATGGCCAAAGTTGACGATACCAAATTGCCGACAAAAGGTATACGTTTCAGCTTGTGCGAATAAATCCAGATACCAAAAATATAGGCCGAAAAGAACAATACCGCCCTAAATGAAATATAGCTCGCTGCAAAAACAGTCAAAAAGTTAAGAATAAAATAGGTGGTCAGTTTAAAACGCTGGCTAACCAAACGATCCAACATACTTTTGGTAGGCTTGTTGATCAAGTCCTTTTCCGCGTCATAAAAATTATTTATGATATACCCGCTCGCTATGGTAAGTGCAGAAGCAGTTACGATAAGGAACAAATTTACATCCAAAACCACTTTACGCAAAGGTATGTTGGGTGACAATATGTAGATAGAGGCCAAGTACTGTGCAAAGGTTATCACGAGGATATTGTAGCCCCGAACCACAGAAAACAGACTCAATAGCTTAAACAGCAAGAGTTTGTTTTTTCTACTAAGCATGCGTTTGCTTTTAGAAGTTGTACACTACTTCCAGATTATGGCCTTTGAGTGCTTTTTTGGCTTTTTCCAAGTCCTGGGTAAAGCCTAAAATATATCCACCGCCACCGGAACCGCAAAGTTTGAGGTAATAATCGTTGGTTTCGATACCTTTTTGCCAAAGTTGGTGAAACTTAGCCGGAATCATTGGTTTGAAGTTGTCAAAAACCACGTGGGAAAGTTGTTTTAAGTTTCCGAACAAAGATTTCACATTGCCGTTCAGGAAGTCTTCCACACAGGCATCTGTATGTTTGATGAACTGGTTCTTGATCATATTACGGAAACCTTCCTGCTTCATGTTCTCCATAAACAATTGTACCATGGGTGCAGTCTCTCCCGTCATACCACTATCCAATAAAAAAACTGCACCCTTTCCCTCCGTATTCTGCGAAGGAATGCTTGTGGATTCGATATTGTCCTTGGAATTGATAAGTATGGGCAAGCTCAAATAACTGTTCAACGGGTCCAATCCAGAGGACTTACCATGGAAAAAAGATTCCATTTTCCCGAAAATCTTCTTGAGTTGAAGCAATTTTTCGCGGGTCAGGTTTTCCAGTACCGTGATTTTATCGGTGGCATAACGGTCGTAAATAGCAGCGACCAATGCACCGCTACTGCCAATTCCGTAGCCTTGGGGAATGGAACTGTCAAAGTACATTCCATCGGCTACATCTTTTTCCAAAGCTTCAATGTTAAAAGAAACCAACCCAGGATTTTCGAGTTCAAGGTTTTTCAAGTATTCGGCAAAAGCCTTCAAACTTTTGTTGGATGCTTGGGCCATTTGGGAATCGTTTTTGTCCCTTTTGAGCGCCCCCTTAAAAAAATTATAAGGTATGGATAGTCCTTTGGAGTCCTTGATGATGCCGTACTCCCCGAACAATAAAATCTTTGAATAAAATAATGGACCTTTCATATACTACCACTAAGATACAAACAAATTTTGTTTAATTTTTAATAAATATCGATAAACAAACTGATTTCATCTTTAAAAACCTGTTCCTGTCCGTTCAAAATCTTGGCAAATAACGTAAAAAAACAGCTTAGCTGTTCATTTTTAGCCCTTTATTTTAACAGCTCCCTTCCCTACATGGTCGTGGATATACTGTCCATTTTCGCAGTGCTTTGCCAATGTATTTTTGATGAAATCGCGCACTCTTTCCTTTTCAGCATCGGGATAGAGCAAATGCACGTTTGCGCCGGCGTCCAAGGTGAAGCAGACGGGGGTTTTGGTGGTTTCTCGGTATTCCCAAATTTTATTGATGATTTCCAAAGTATCCGGTTTCATCAAAATAAAATAGGGCATACTGGTCATCATCATGGCATGTAAGGTCAATGCTTCACTTTCCACTAGCTTGATGAATTCTTCCAAATCGCCACTTGCCAAAATCGGTTTTAACTTGTCCAAGTTATCAAATGCCTGTTGAAATCGATTTTCCGCATACGGGTGACCGTGCATCAATTGGTGCCCCATCGTGCTACTGACCTGTTTTTGTCCCTTGTGGACCAACAAGATGGTATCGCAATAAGTTCTAAAAACTTTGTTCACCTCGAAGGGGTATTCAATTCCGTACACATCAGAACTATTTGGAATATTTTTGTGTTTTCCCCATTGAACCAGACTGCCCTTAATACTTCGGCAGGCACTTCCAGAACCCAAACGGGCCAAATGCGAAGCTTTGGCATAAAAGGATGCTTCATCCAAGGCAGGGTCTAGTTGCTTTTCTATATCCATCAAACATAATGACAGTGCTGCCATGCCACTGGCAGAGGAGGCAATACCACTGCTATGCGGAAAGGAGTTTGAGGTCTCGATGGTAAAATAGTATTCCTTTAAAAAGGGAAGGTACTTTTCTATGCGCTCCAAAAAGGTTTGGATCTTCGGTTTAAAATCGTCCTTCGGTTTTCCCTCAAAAAATAAGTCAAAAGAAAAACCTGTGTTGTTGTCTTTTTTTTCAAAAGCTACGGATGTGGTCGTTGCGCAAGTATCCAATGTAAAGCTTATGGATGGATTGGCAGGCATTTGAACGGGACGTTTTCCCCAATATTTTACAAGGGCAATATTGCTTGGTGCTTTCCAGGCAACCTTGCCTTTTACTGGCAATTTTTGATAATTACCGGGCAAAAAATCATTTTCCGTCATGGAGGATGGATTATTTCAACAAATATAAGCAGCGACAAACTTACTGGAAATCGGATGCAAATAAATTCTTATTTTAGTCGAAGTTGTACCAACCATGAAAAAAAGAATTATCTACATAACCCTGAGCGTTTTGGTCTGCCTTGCCATTGGTTTTTTGGCGAGCATCGCCACCCAAAGCTCCGTTAACGATTGGTACGTTACCCTGAACAAGCCTTCTTTTACGCCCCCAAACTACCTTTTTGCCCCAGTATGGACAGCATTATATATTATGATGGGTGTGGCCGCCGGTCTGGTTTGGTCCAAGGGCTATCACCATATTTGGGTAAAAACGGCATTGTACCACTTCGTATTTCAGTTATTGCTCAACGCCTTATGGAGCATCGTTTTTTTTGGTCTAAAGAATCCATTGGGCGGTATGATTGTGATTTTGGCCCTCTTGACAATGATCATACTTACCATAAAATGGTTCAAGGTCATCAGTAAGACTGCTGCCATCCTAATGATACCCTATGTCCTGTGGGTAGCCTTTGCTTCGGCACTGAACTACAAAATTTGGGAGCTCAACGCCTAATCCGAAACCAATTCCAATAATTTCAACATGGTTTTGTGGTTACGGGTAGTAGCCTTTACCTTGAGTTTGTTTTCAATGAGATTGTTGTTGAGTTTTGCCTTACCATAGCCACTTTTACAGAAAAGATATACACAGGTATCGGTGATTTTAAAACCTTCATTTTTAAACTGAAGCTGACTGAACTGTTGCGCCAATACTTCTTCGGGAGTATTTTTCATCAACACATAATACAACTTGCTTTCATCCGCTTCTTCCAAATAGGGATTGGATTTCAATATGTGTTCCACATCATTCTTCCTAAGCACCAAGGTAGGTACATCAAATCCAAATTGTTGACGTATAATTATCGCTATTTTTTCCTGAAGTGCACTCCTATCCACCGGTTCACTATCAAAAATAATATTGCCGCTTTGGATATAGGTTTTGACATTTTTTAGTCCATTTTCCTCCAAAATTTGCCTTAAATCGGCCATTTTTATCTTTTTTTGACCACTTACATTGATTCCGCGCAACAAAGCTATATGTGTATTCCCCATAATGATGGATTCCAAACCCGAATTAATTTTAGTAAATTCAAACGCACTTAAATTAGCAAAATGAATCAATATATCCTTGCCTTGGACCAAGGCACTACAAGTTCCCGTGCCGTGGTCTTTGATCAAAAGGGAACCATTATTTCCGTAGCACAAAAAGAATTCACACAGATATTTCCAAAACCGGGATGGGTAGAACATGATCCCGATGAAATCTGGTCGACCCAAGCA
Source organism: Muricauda brasiliensis (assembly GCF_003057865.1). Lineage (NCBI taxonomy): Bacteria > Pseudomonadati > Bacteroidota > Flavobacteriia > Flavobacteriales > Flavobacteriaceae > Allomuricauda > Muricauda brasiliensis. The sequence continues at coordinate 54,074 of NZ_QBTW01000012.1, forward strand.
GGTATGGCCGCAGAAGCCGTTAGCAAGAAAGGATTAAAAGCATCACAAATGGCTGCCATTGGTATTACCAATCAGAGGGAAACAGTTGTGGTGTGGGACAGGAACACGAGTGAACCAATATATAATGCCATTGTTTGGCAAGACAAACGTACAGCAGATTATTGCGATGAGTTGAAAAAAGAAGGTAAATCCGATTTGATTCGAAAAAAAACCGGTCTGGTCATCGATTCCTATTTTTCCGGTACCAAAGTAAAATGGATTTTGGACAATGTGGAGGGCGCTCGAGAAAAGGCAGAAGCGGGCGATTTGATCATGGGAACCATAGATTCGTGGTTGATATGGAAAATGACGGATGGTGGGCTTCATATTACCGATGTGACCAATGCGTGCCGCTCCATGCTGTTTAATATCAACACCATGGATTGGGACGATGAACTCTTGGATTTGTTGACCATTCCCAAGAGCATGCTTCCCGAAGTGAAGCAATCCAGTGAAATCTATGGTGAAACAACTCCTAATCTATTTGCTACTCCCATTCCGATAGCTGGAATTGCAGGTGACCAACAAGCCGCTTTGTTCGGGCAAATGTGCACCAAAAAAGGGATGGTCAAGAACACCTACGGTACAGGTTGTTTTATGCTGATGAATATTGGGGAAAAACCCATTGTTTCCGACAACAACCTGCTTACCACCGTCGCATGGAAAATCGATGGAAAAACACAATATGCCCTCGAGGGAAGCATTTTTATTGCCGGAGCTGTGGTGCAATGGCTACGTGACAGTCTAAACATTATAAAAACCTCAGCTGAAGTGGAAAAACTTGCCAGTTCCGTAGCCAGTACAGAAGGAGTGTTTTTTGTTCCTGCCTTTGCTGGGCTAGGAGCTCCACATTGGAACCAAAAGGCGCAGGGAACTATTTTTGGGCTTACACGGGGTAGTACCGATGCCCATATTGCACGTGCCGCTTTGGAGTCCATTGCCTACCAGACCATGGATATCCTAAAAGCTATGGAAGCGGATTCCGGTATTTCCATAAAAGAACTACGTGTTGATGGCGGTGCCACTATAAATGATATGCTGATGCAATTTCAGGCCGATGTTTTGAACACTGTCACGGTACGACCAAAGATTGTGGAAACTACCGTAATGGGAGCCGCCTATTTGGCAGGCTTGGCCGTTGGGTATTGGGAAAGCGCAGAAGAAATCCAAAATATTTGGCAAACCGACGTGCATTTTAATCCAACTAAAGAGCGTGAAGCCATTGATGGAGGTATCAAAGGTTGGTATAAAGCAATAAAAGCGTTGGAGTTCTGGACCGAGAACACTTAATTTGTCAAGTAACATAAACACTAACACTTTCTTTATATGACTCCATTTGTATCTGAAATTGTAGGTACTTTTTTGCTGATGGTACTCGGATGTGGTGTAAACGCCAACGTATCCCTACAAAAAACCTATGGTAACGGCTCTGGCTGGATTGTAATCACTACAGGCTGGGCTTTTGCTGTTTATACCGGTGTTGTTGTCGCTGGCCCATACAGTGGTGCGCACATAAACCCTGCAGTAAGTATTGGATTGGCCGTTGCTGGTGAATTTCCTTGGACAGAGGTTCCCTCATATATATTGGCCCAGTTTATCGGTGCAATGTTTGCGGCTCTCTGTGTATGGTTGGTCCATAAAGATCATTTTAACGCCACAGAGGATGGAGACACCAAGCGAGGAGTTTTTTGTACAGCGCCAGCTATCCCAAATACATTTATAAATCTGTTCTCCGAGGTATTGGGAACATTTGTATTGGTCTTTTCCGTACTCTATTTTACAGACGCAGTACTATCTACGGAGAATGTGATTATAGGTCTGGGTTCTCTGGGCGCTTTGCCAGTTGCTCTCATTGTTTGGGGCATTGGTTTATCACTAGGGGGAGCCACAGGCTATGCCATTAATCCTGCACGGGATTTGGGTCCGAGCATTGTTCATGCACTTTTGCCTTTAAAAAACAAAGGAAATAGTGGATGGGGCTATGCTTGGATACCTGTTGTTGGACCTATTTTGGGAGCCTCGATAGCTGCATGGATTGCTTTGGCCTTATAATGTTTTCATGAAACAATGGCTTGCGCAGCAATGTAAGCACCTGTCCATGCATTTTGAAAATTGAACCCACCTGTGATAGCATCCACATTAATGATTTCTCCTGCGAAATAGAGATTGGGATGTAATTTACTCTCAAAGGTCTTAAAGTTGATTTCTTTTAAATCCACTCCACCTGCAGTTACAAATTCTTCCTTGAAGGTACTTTTCCCCTCAACCTTAAAGGATGAAGCTGTCAGTTGTTCGGCCAACGCAAGTAGCTGCTCTTTATTTATATCGCCCCAGCGTTCATCTGGCATTATATTGGCTGCTTCCACCAAGCGCTTCCATAAACGTTTGGGCAATTCCGTAACATTGGTGCGCATAACAGTTTTTTTGGCCTCCACATCTTTGAGCTCTTTAAGGTAAGCCTCCATGGATTCGGTACTGTATTCGGGCAACCAGTTCACTCTTATTCTGAAAGAATAATTATAATCGTGCAAAATATTCGCGCCCCACGCAGAAAGCTTCAGAATGGCAGGCCCGCTCAAACCCCAGTGTGTAATCAAAAGTGGTCCATCTGAATAAAGAACCGGTTCATCTTTTACGTTACTCTTAAGGTTCAAGTTTTTTTTATCGGTATGAAAAGTCTTTTTTGGAAGTACCTCTACGGTAGCATACGCACTTATCCCTTGAATTCCCTGAATCCTTTTATCCTTTATATTGAATGTGAACAAGGAAGGTACGGGAGATATTATCTGATGTCCCAATTTTTGTAGCTGTGCCCAAATTTTAGGGTTGCTCCCTGTAGTCAGCAGTAACTTTTTGGTATGGTAATGCTTGTTCATGGTTGTTACCTGCCAACCATCATTCAATTTATCGATGACCTTTACCGAACTGTTTTTTAAAACTTGCACACCTAAACGCTCTGCCTCAGTGACCAAGCAATCTATTATACTTTGGGATGAATCACTTTTAGGAAAAACCCGTCCGTCCTCCTCTATTTTGAGTGGCACTCCCCTTTCTTCAAAAAATGCCATAACATCCATTGGGGCATATTTATGAAAGGGCCCTAAAAGCTCTTTTTCTCCACGAGGATAGTTGGTGGCCAATTCTTTGGGAAGAAATTCGCCATGGGTTACATTGCAACGTCCCCCGCCTGAAACCTTTACTTTGGAAAGTACGGTTTTACCTCTTTCAAAAATGGCTATATTTAACTCCGGCGACAATTCCGCAATTTGAATTGCCGCATAAAATCCTGCTGCTCCTCCCCCTGCTATAACAATATCGTACATTACTTCACACGTTCCGGATAATTGGTAATGATTCCATCTACCCCGAACTCGGTCATTTTTTGGATGTCCTCGGGTTCGTTAACCGTCCATGTGTACACTTTTAATCCTTCTTCTTGGATTTTTGCCGTATTCTCTTTCGTAAGTGTTTCAAAATGAGGATTTATAGCAACGGCCTTCAGTTCTTTGGCCACAACAATCGCTTTGATTGGGTCTTCCGAAGTCAGTATAGCAATTTTTATATCTGCATTACGGGACCTCATATCTCTTAGTTCATCCCAATTAAAACTTGAAATCACAAAATTCTCCGGACTCCATCCTTTGGATTTGATGTAGTAATCTACAATGTAATTTACCCTATCCGCGGTCCCGGGACCTTTTAGCTCTATGTTCAAAACAACTTTGTTGTCTATCTGTTTTAGAATATCTTGAAGCATGGGGATTTTATGCCCGCCATCCAAGATAAGTTGTCGAAGTTGAACAATATTATATTCTTCAATATTGCCGCCACCATTTGTCAGCCTATCCACTTTTTCATCATGAAAAACGACAATTTCACCACTTTGAATTTTAAACACATCTATTTCTATCATATCCACACCTAAATCAAGTGCTTTTTGAACGGATGCCAAGGTATTCTCGGTTTCGTGCCCCATAGCACCTCTATGGCCAATTACCAATGGTTTCGATGTTTTCATTTCACAACTGGTTAAAAATAGAAAAGCTCCTAGAGCTACTAGCAACGTCTTATTCATGTTGGTTTGGTTTTTAGAAATTAAAAATACAATTTGAAAATGAAAAAAATGAATCATTCATCAACCTTAAAAATATAAGATTGAAGCGGTGCCAACTCCAGTTGTATTTTTCCTTGTCCATCAGCAACGGTCATATCCGTATTGAGCGTTCCGTAGAGCTCCTCTTTTAGCGGATATTTTCCATCTTTTAATTGCCATTCGGCCACTACATCTTCCGGTATTTTGAGTTCGAGGGAATAGCTTTTGTATTCATCAAAATTGGTAAGCACAATGATTTTCTCGTTGTTTGTCCATCTCACATAAGACAAAACCCTATGGTCGTATCCCTCTGTATTGTCTTTATTATAAAAATGAATTTCTTGGTATTGGCCCATCAACGCTTCACTGTTGATAGTGAAATTTAGGAGGCGCTTGTAAAAATCCCTGAGAAGTTTCTCTTCATCTGATAATTGGCCTCCATCATATTTTTTGTTGTTGAGCCACCTTTGGTGGTGCGGCACCCCGATGTAATCAAAAATGGATGTTCTTGTAGGCTTTCCGAACCCAGCATCTTCTGCGGCCGGCTCACCAACTTCCTGACCAAAGTATATCATCGTTGGGGACGTGCTGATGGTTGCGGAAACCACCATTGCGGGTTTTCCCAATTCTGCATTGCCAACAAAATCGGGACTGGCAATACGCTGTTCGTCATGGTTTTCCAGAAAGTGGAGCATATGGTGCTCTATATCGGCCATTCCTCTTTGCACTACGGGGATATGGTCGGTCCAACCATACCCCTTCATAATATGTTTTATACTATCATAGAGTTCTACCTTATCATATAGGTAGTCCATTTTCCCCTTCTGAATGTAATCGCGGTACAATCCTGGATTATATACTTCGGCCAACAGGAATGCATCTGGTTTTGTCATTTTGATATTGGAGTTAAGATAGCTCCAAAACTCTACGGGTACCATTTCGGCCATATCAAAACGGAAGCCGTCCACACCAAAATTTAACCAATATTGGGTAATATCCTTGAATTTGTGCCACGAATCGGGCAATTTTTTATCCTTCCAAAATTTGTAGTGCTCACTATAATCCTTTTGACGATATTCTTCGGGTAATTCCTCAAAATCCTTGGTCCCATCGGGGCGTACACCATAATTGATCTTTACGGTTTCGTACCAATCATTAAAATGAGGCTGCGCCAATCGGGAGCCGTTTCCTGTCCATTTTGCCGGGTTTTCTTCAAACTTGGAATCTGCCAACGTATTCTCGTTACCTCCCAATGGCAAATATCCATCTTGCCACTCGGGTACTTTAAAGGCTTGGCCTGGGATATAGTAAAAATTGTTGTTGATGTCGTATTCCTTGGAAGTATCGTCGGCGGCCCCAAAATCTTCTATGCCCTCTGGATTTGTAAGCCCCTCATAACCTCGGGCCACGTGATTGGGAACAATATCGATTATGACTTTTAAACCTGCGGTGTGGCTTCTTTGAATCAACTCCTTGAACTCCTCCAAACGGTTGGCAGGATCCACGGCCAAATCGGGGTTTACATTATAGTAATCCTTTACCGCGTAGGGAGAGCCTGCTCTTCCTTTTATTACATCAGGATCGTCGTTTGAGATTCCATAATCCGAATAGTCTTGGATAACGGCATGATGAGGCACCCCTGTATACCAAATGTGGGTCACTCCCAACTCCTTGATCTCTAACAAGGCTTTTGGGGTAAAGTCGGCAAACTTGCCCACTCCATTTTCTTCGATAGTGCCCCAGGGCTTGTTGGTCGTTTGGGTATTTCCAAAAAGTCGGGTAAATACCTGATAGACTACTGCTTTCTTTTTCATGGGCAACGGGGCGGTCTTTTGGTCTGGTTTATCCATGCACGAAGATAACGTCAGAAATGCTAGTAATAAAATATGGACGAATATGGTTCTCATGCTTAAGACATTTGACCATTCGGTTGAAGTCAGTGGGCGATGGAATCCCTTATTACCAAAGTAGGCTCTAGAATTTTGGTTTGATAGGTCTCTTCTTCTGCCTCACTCTCAACCTTATCTATCAACATCCTTGCCGACTCCTCACCCATTTTTTCACCATGCTGTGCCACAACGGTTAGGCTTGGATTGGCATATTTGGATAAAACTCCATCAGTAAATCCGATAAATGCAATATCCTCTGGTATTCTTAGACCTTTTTTCTGGACAAATCGCATGCCGCAGACGGCAAAGATTTCATTTACACATAAAACGGCATCGGGCTCCTTCTTATCCAGAAAGGTTTTGATGGCTGCCTCGTCCATTTCCATAGAGGGCATTTTTAAGATCATGGATTCATCGGCTCCCATTTCACTTTCCTGCAATGCTTTCCAATATCCCTTGGTCCGGGCCTTGCTTACACTTAGGTAGTCATCCGTGGTAATCAGTGCTATTTTTCTCTTACCTTGGTCTATAAATTTTTTTGTTGCCTGGTAAGCACCAAGCTCATCATCAATAATCACTTTATCGCAATCTATCTCGTGTGTGATCCTATCGAAAAGTACAACGGGAATACCTTGGTCGGTAACTTCCTTTAAATGGTTGTAGTCCCCTTTCTCCTGTGTTTGGGAAGAAAGCGACATGATGAAACCGTCGATACTACCATTGGCCAACATTTCCATATTGATGACCTCCTTGTCAAAAGACTCCTCAGAAAGACAAACGATAACATTATAACCGCGCGCATTTGCATACTTCTCAATACCACGGATAACGGTGGTAAAAAAATGATGGACGATATCCGGAATTACAACCCCGATATTCTTGGTTCTCTTGTTTTTTAAGCTGATTGCTATATTATTTGGCTTGTAATTATAAAGCTTAGCAAAGGCCTGCACTTTCTCTTTGGTATCCCTGCTGATTTCCTCGCTGTTCTTTAGTGCTTTGGAGACGGTAGAAATGGACACCTCAAGTTCTCTTGCTATATCCTTTAATGTAATCTTGGCTTTCAATTATATTTATTTTGTAGTAGTCTAATTCGGTCTTGAAAATTACTCAATAATCAAACAATGTAGTCTACGTGTTTTACTTTTTTAACAAAACATGAACATCCATTGTCTCAGTTGTCTCCAATAAAAAAATATTGTTCAAAAAATAAAATTGCTATATTAGAGGGATTATTGCTGATTTCGCAATTCCCCTATACTTAATTGGGAATTAAACAAACTTGCAGATTTAAAATTGTGAAATCCACACCTCATAAAGTTGTCAACACGAAAACGGTTTCGTTGAATATTGCAATATACTTAAATTTCGATTAACCTTTTTTTTATATATGTTTAACACTTGAATTAAAATTAACTAAACTTAAAATTAATTATTTATGAAGATTACGCTACTAAGGAGCTTTTTAATGCTCGGAGCATTCCTGTGCTTTGGGTTGGTAAAAGCCCAAACAGTATCAGGTACCGTTTCGGATGCGAACGGACCTTTGCCAGGGGCAAGCGTATTGGTAAAAGGCACTACCAACGGTACGCAGACCGATTTTGACGGTAATTATACCCTAAACAATGTAGAGGATGCCGCAACTTTGGTATTTAGCTACATTGGTTACAAAACCCAAGAAATTGCAGTCAATGGGCAATCAACCATTGATGTTACCTTGGCGGAAGACGCTCAAGCATTGGACGAAGTTGTTATTATTGGTTACGGTCAAACAACTGTAAAAGATGCAACGGGTGCCGTTTCGGCAGTTACTTCGGAAGATTTCAACAAAGGTGTTATTTCTTCCCCAGAACAATTAATCCAAGGTAAAACAGCTGGTGTGCAGATTGCACAAGGTAGTGGTGAACCTGGTTCTGGTGTTGCTATTAGAATTAGGGGTACTTCTTCTGTAAGATCCAACAACAATCCTTTATTTGTAGTTGACGGAGTTCCGTTGCCTTCTGGGGATACTTCCTCCGAAGGAACAAACATTGGTGTTGGTTCAAGCTCTGCAAGAAACCCACTTAGCTTCCTTAACCCTAACGATATTGAAAGCATGAGCATCCTTAAAGATGCTTCTGCAACAGCGATTTATGGTTCTAGAGGTGCAAATGGAGTGGTAATAATTACGACTAAAAGTGGAAAAACCGGAGCCAGAGGCGGAACTTGGGAGTATTCTTCCGATTTGAGCTACTCTACACCAGCAGAAAGTTACGACCTTCTTAACGCTTCCGAATTCCTTGATGCCGTTGATACTTTTGGAGGCTCAGCAATCAATGCCGGAGCAGATACAGATTGGCAGAATTTGGTAACAAGGTCTACTGCTTCAACAAATAACAACTTAGCTTATTCAAGGAACTACGGTTCTGGGAATGTTAGAGCTACTTTCAATTACGGAAAACAATTTGGTGTCATTGAAAAATCATCGCAAGAAAGAATTACTGGAAGGTTGAACGCTTCCCAAAGATTTTTGGATGACAAGTTACGCATCAATTTACAAGGCACACTGTCAAGGGTAAACGATGAGGCCCCACCATTGAGTGGTAGTGCTGGTTCTACCGGTGACTTGTTGGGTGCCGCATATGCAGCAAACCCAACTTGGCCCGCCAGTCCACGATTCAACCCTGGGGATAGGATCAACCCATTGAACCTATTGAACAACTGGCAGAGTATGACATACACTGACCGTGTATTGGTAAACCTTTCTGCTGAATATGACATAACCGATGAATTGACAGGAAAGGTTACTGTAGGTTACGATAAATCAGATTCAAAAAGAGAAGCTTCATTAACATCAGAATCGTTCAACGTTGCACGTGGTGCCGGTAACAACGGTAGAGGTGCTTTGAACGACTTGATCAATGAAAACCGATTATTGGAAGCCACTTTGAACTACACCAAGGAATTTGACAATTCAAACTTGGACGCTTTGGTCGGTTTCTCTTATCAAGATTTCAATAGAAGAGGAAGAAATATAGAAGGGTGGGGGTACAGCACTCCTGACCTTAATCAAATGCCAAGAGACCTTTCCAGTTCTGCTTCTACACTTGAATCAATGATTTCAGGAAATTATCAGCAGTATGGTTACTCTTTCGATGTACCCAACAATCCCAATGGTCTTTTTGTTAACCGTTTGTTTCCCAATCCAGAAACAGAGTTTTTAGGAGAAACCAGTGGTGTGGCAGTTAGAGCACTGTTTGCTGACACATTCGACAATACGGACGAACTTCAATCTTTCTTCGGAAGGGTAAACTACACCTTGGCCAACAAATATTTGTTTACCGCCACCGTGAGAGCTGATGGTTCTTCGCGTTTTGGTGAAAACAATAAATATGGTATTTTTCCATCTGCAGCCTTTGCTTGGAAAATCAATGAAGAAGATTTCATAGGAGATGCAGTATCTACCCTTAAATTAAGATTGAGCTATGGTATCACAGGTAACCAAGATGGTATTGGCTACGGTAGATTCGTAAGAAGAGAAAGATATTCAGGAGGAAGTGTAGGTGACGGTGGCGCTGTAAACGTACCTGGTACCAGTACAGTGGATTTTGCCAATCCCGACCTTAAGTGGGAGGAAACAACCCAATACGGTGTTGGTATTGACTTTGGTTTCGGCAATGACCGCTTAAACGGTAGCGTGGATGTGTATCGTAAAGAAACTAGGGATCTATTGCTTAGCGTTGAAGCTGCACAACCATCCCCTCAACCCTTCTTTTTCCAGAACTTGGACGCAATGGTCTTGAACCAGGGTATAGAATTCTCCCTTAACTATGATATTTTACAAGGTGAGGACTTCTTCTGGACAGCTGGTTTCAACATGGCGTATAACAAAAACGAAATTCAAGATTTTGAAGGAGCCATTCCAGCGGGAACAATTAGAGGTGCCGGTCTCACCAATGCTTTCGCACAACGTTTACAATCTGGACAGCCACTTTACTCGTTCTATTTGAGAGAGTTTACTGGATTTGATGAAAACGGAAACCCAGTTCACGAAGGCGGTACGGATAACCAAAAATTTGTTGGTAAAAGTGCGCTGCCCGATTTCACAGGAGGTTTCTCAACCTCAGCAAACTATAAAAACTGGGATGCTTCCCTATATTTCACTGGACAATTTGGGAATTACATTTATAACAACACAGCTAACGCCTTCTTCACAGCAGGTGCAATTGGAAGTGGTAACAACGTTATAAAAGATGTAGTGGCCTTGGCAGGAGAGGAGAGCCGTTTTGCAGAAGCATCAGTATCAACTAGATTCTTGGAGAAGGGTGACTTTGTTAGATTGCAAACAGCTTCCATAGGATACAACGTTCCTCTTTCAGGTGATGGACTATTCAAAACAATGAGGTTGAGCATCACAGGCCAGAACCTATTTGTAATCACCGATTACAGTGGTTTGGATCCTGAAGTAAGTGTTACCCCAGCGTCCGGAGACCTTTTGAACGGACTTCCAATTGCCGGTATCGATTACTCATCATTCCCAAGGCCAAGAACATACACCTTTGGCTTTAGTGTAACTTTTTAAAAAAAATAAGCATGAAACTAGAAACATATAAAAAATTTGTTTTTGCTTCACTCTTAATACTAGGTCTTACCTACTCTTGTACCGATTTGGAAATAGAGGAAACAGACTCTTTGATAAGTGAAGGAACAGGCGACACTGGGTTTACAGGGGTAACCAACCCTTCCAGTGCGTTAAATGATCTGTACAACAAGGTTGGTGGCGATTTTGCTACTCAAGAGAACATGTACTCGTTGTCTGAAGTAACCTCTGATGAGCTGTTGGTTCCAACAAGAGGAACAGACTGGGGAGACAATGGTGTTTGGAGGCAGTTGCACACCCATACCTGGACTCCTGACCATGCCTTTGTTAAAGGAGCATGGAACAACCTGAACCAGAATATCTTTAGAGCTTCTGAAATCATCGAGACAACAAGTGCTGAAACCAGTACTGTGGCCCAAGCAAAGTTCTTAAGGGCATTTAACATGTTCTTTGTAATGGACCTTTTCGGATCTGTTCCTTTCAGAGGAGTAGATGAAGGTCCAGAAATAAACCCTACGGTACTAACTAGACCTGAGGCCTATAGCTTTATCGAAACAGATTTGACCGAGGCTATAGCTGCTTTGCCATCTGTTGGTCCAGGAGTAGCCAATGTTGGAACAGCCTCTCAAGAAGCGGCTAAGTTCCTATTGGCTAAACTCTACTTGAATGGGCATGTCTACAAAGGAACAGGAACACCAGACAATGCCGATATGCAAAACGTAATTGACTTAGTTGACGAGATCAATGCTAGCGGCTTCGATATTCAGGAAGGTTATTTCCAGATTTTTGAGCCGACCGACGATACTGAAACTATCCTATTTTTGAGAAGTGACCTTGGTGCCAGAATTTGGAACAGTCTGCACTATAATCAAAACTCACCAGACAATACTGGTGGAGGTTGGAACGGTTTCTCAACTTTAGCCGAATTCTACGACTTGTTCGAGGGTGATCCAAACACCAACTACGTGGGCGATGGCCAAGAAGAAAGAAGAGGATTTGTTCCTGATGCCGCTACAGCCAATGAGCAAAATTTGGGAATTGGTTATGGTTTTTTAATTGACCTTCAATACAATGAAGATGGGACCCCGTTGACCAACAGACAGAACCAACCATTGGTTTTCCAAAAAGAATTCCCTTCCCTAGTTGGTAATGGTGAAGCAGAAGGAGTTCGTGTTATCAAGTACCACCCTTACGACCCTACAGATGAAGAGGACGGAGTAAACTCATACAGACAGCACCAAATTATATTCAGATATGCAGACGCACATTTGATGAAAGCAGAAGCAATGATGCGTATGGGCGGAAATCCAACCACAATGGTAAATGAGCTTAGAAGTTTAAGAGAAGATACACCTGATCTAGCTAGTGTCGATGAACAAACCCTTCTTGACGAAAGAGCTCGTGAATTGTTCATCGAATTCTGGAGAAGAAACGACTTGGTAAGATTTGGCCAGTTTTCTGCACCATGGGGCCTTAAGGAAGTTAGTGGGGATGATAATGTAAATCTATTCCCAATACCGGCAACGGCACTCTTATCCAACCCTAATCTAGTTCAGAACCCAGGTTACTAACATAAAGTTTAAGCTGTTTTAATATAAATGCCGTCCTTATCTCAAAGGGCGGCATTGCTTTTTGACTCAAACAATAAAAAATAGCAAATAAAGGATTAATGAAATATTAATGGCCATCAATAATTTTGAGATAAACACCCAACTTGGTAGATTGGTTGCTTCGCACAGATTATTTAGTTATTTAGCACATATTAATGAACATGAAGAAACAAGCTAACATCAAAAACTGAAAAAAATCTGTGTGGTCGCCAGAAAAATTGAAAAATAAACATCACAGGGGAAGAAGAACTTGTAAGATAATGAATGGTGATATCCCCCATTTTTTGGTAAAAAAAGAACAATAAATGAAACTGAGATATAGCACAGTTAGCCTTCTTTTATTAGGCCTTATTATTTCCTGTAACAATAAAGAAACACCCGATTCTGAGGAGGAAAAAAAAGAAACCCTGTTCACTCTGTTGCAACCAGAGGAAACAGGTGTCAACTTTATAAACAAGGTAGAAAACCAGAAGAATTTCAACATCTTTAAGTACCGTAACTTTTATAATGGCGGGGGTGTTGCCATTGGTGATATTAACAACGATGGACTACAGGATATTTACCTAACCGGTAACATGGAGCCCAATAAGCTTTACCTAAATAAAGGGAACATGCAGTTTGAGGACATATCTGAAATGGCTGGAGTATTAGGAAACAAACCTTGGTCCACTGGTGTAGTAATGGTGGACATTAACAACGATGGTCTTTTGGATATTTATGTATGCAATGCAGGAAACATGGAAGGCAATAATCATGACAATGACCTATATATTAACAACGGTGACCTAACCTTTACAGAAAAAGCTGAGGAATACAATCTCGCCAAAACAGGATTTACCACCCATGCCTCATTCTTCGATTATGATAAAGATGGAGATTTGGATGCGTACATTCTTAACAATAGCAATATTCCTGTAAGTAGTCTTGGATATGCAGAACAGCGTGAAGTTCGTGCGCAGGACTGGGAAGGCGTTCCTGACATTTTTAAAGGGGTTGGAGACATGTTGTTAAGGAATGATGACGGCAAATTTGTGGATGTAAGCGAAGAAGCTGGAATTTATGGGAGTTTAATAGGGTTTGGCTTAGGAGTTTTGGTCACTGATTTCAATGGGGACCTGTACCCAGACATCTACGTGTCCAACGATTTTTATGAACGAGATTACCTGTACATCAATCAAAAGGACGGCACTTTTAAAGAAGAAATCAAGGAATGGACATCGCACATGAGCCTTTCCGCGATGGGAATCGATATTGCCGACATCAATAACGATGGTCACAACGATATTTTCATAACGGACATGCTTCCAGAAGAAGAATCCCGGGTAAAATCCGTAATGGAATTTGAAGGCTACAACGTTTTTAACCTAAAACAGAGCAAAGACTTTAGCCAGCAATACATTCAAAACACCTTGCAGCTCAACAATGGAAATGGCACTTTTTCCGAAGTGGCCTATTATAGCGGCATTGATGCCACGGATTGGAGCTGGGCAGGACTTATGTTCGACATGGACAACGACGGCCTAAAGGACATATTTATAACAAACGGCATCAACCACGATTTGACCGATTTGGATTTTGTCGACTTCTTTGCCAACGAGATTGTCCAAAAAATGGCCTTAACGGGTAAAAAGGAGTCAATAGACTCCATTATCAGCAAAATGCCCATCAAACCCCAGCCCAACTACGCTTACAAAAATAATGGCGACATCTCCTTCAAAAATGCCAACAAGGAATGGGGCTTCGAATTGCCATCTCGCTCCAATGGTGCCGCCTATGCAGATTTGGATAATGACGGGGACCTTGACTTGGTCATCAACAATGTTAACACCCCTGCTTTTATATATAGAAACAATACCGAATCGATGTTGGACAATAACTACATCCAACTCAAGTTCAAAGGCCCAAAAAACAACCCTTTTGCTGTAGGAGCACTCGCTAAACTATATTTTGATGGAAACATCGTGAACCAAGAGTTGATTCCTTCAAGGGGCTTTCAATCTTCAATGCAATACGAAATGACGATTGGTTTAGGGAAAACTACACAATTGGACTCTATTAGAATCGTTTGGCCTGATATGCTCACTCAAAAATTGGAAAAAGTAGAAGCAAACCAAATGTTGGCCTTAGACTATGCCAATGCAATCGAAACCTATAAATTACCGAAGAAACAAACCAAAAAATCCCTTTTAACAGAGTTGGATAATAGTTCGACCGGAACCCACAAAGAAGACAATTACAACGATTTTGACTACGAAGGTCTTATCTCCCATAAACTTTCGCAAGAAGGACCATCTTTAGCCGTGGCAGATGTTAACGGTGACGGTAATGAGGATTTCTACCTTGGCGGTGCGAAAGGTCAATCAGGATTCATCTATATACATCAAGGAAACGGAAAAGTTGCTCTCAAAAAAAGTATGATTTTTGAAGAGGACAAAGAATATGAAGACGTCGCTGCAGCCTTTTTTGATGCTGATGGGGATGGCGACATGGATTTGGTAGTGGGCTCTGGCGGAAATGACGTCGCCATGCAGCGAAACTATCGGGCCAGATTATATCTGAACGATGGCAAAGGAAACTTCTCCAAATCAGAAAACGAACTTCCATCAACATTTAAAAATATTTCCACCATTTCGGCTTTTGATTTTGATGAGGATGGAGATGTTGACCTCTTCATAGGCTCTCGAAGTGTGGTAGGCGTTTACGGAGTTTCCCCCGACCACCTGCTTTTGGAAAACAATGGAGATGGCACCTTCAACAATGTCACCGAGCGTTTGGGGTATGACCTCAAAGACGCAGGAATGGTTACCGACTCCAAATGGGTAGATATTGATGGGGATGGCAAAAAAGACCTGGTAGTAACCGCAGACTGGGATACCCCTAAAGTTTATAAGAATACAGGAAGAAGACTGACCAAAATGACAAGTTCACTCGACAGTCTTTATGGTTGGTGGAACACGGTGGAAACAGCAGATCTGGACGGAGATGGCGACCAAGACCTTATTTTGGGCAACCAAGGTCTCAACCTACATTACAAACCCACGGAATATGCCCCAATGCGAATGTACATCAACGATTATGACAACAACGGGACCATTGAGCAGATTGTAACCGTGCAAGAAAATGGGGGCGACTACCCAATCCATCAAAAAAGAGAACTTACCGAACAACTTCCCTTGCTCAAAAAACAGAACCTAAAAGCTTCGGACTATGCGCACCGCACCATACATCAACTTTTTCCTAAGGAAGTTATGGACAAATCCATTGTAAAAAAAGCGGAAACTTCGGCATCCGTGATTGCCATAAACGAAGGAAACGGGAAATTCTCTATCAAGAATTTGCCGCCGCGCGTCCAATTGTCATGTGTTTGTGATATTACCTGTACCGATGTTAACCAAGATGGAAATCTGGATTTGATCATGGCCGGGAACAATTACGAGTTTAAACCACAGTTTTCCCGATTGGATGCAAGCCAAGGAAACCTATTGCTGGGAGACGGAAAAATGGGATTCACTTGGCAAGATTACGAAACCAGCGGATTTAAAATCAGGGACGAAGTAAAATATTTGAAACAATTCAAGGATAAAAACGGTAAAATTTACGTCATTGCTGCCGTAAACAACAACAAACCAAAGATTTTTGCCCTAAATGAATAGGTTCCCTATCATATGGTTCATGGCGATGCTGGCCATTTCCTGCAATAAAGGAGGTAGCCTTTTTGAAAATCCCGACACAAAAAAAACGGGGCTGGATTTCACCAATACCCTTACGTCCACCAAAGACCTGAGTATTTTGGACTACCTGTATTTTTATAATGGAGGTGGTGTATCCATTGGCGATATCAACAACGACGGGCTACCGGACATATTCTTTACCGGGAACCAGGTAAAAAACAAACTCTACCTCAACAAAGGAAACCTCAAGTTTGAAGACATATCAAGTTCTGCGGGAATCGAAGGGAGCAGTGATTGGAATACCGGGGTTACCATGGCCGATGTAAATGGTGATGGATTCTTGGACATTTATGTGTGTGCCGTGGTCGGTATCAACGGGTTCAATGGTTTTAATGAACTGTACATCAATAATGGTGACAACACTTTTGCGGAAAGAGCCGCCGAATATGGACTGGATTTTGACTCCTATAGCTCCAACGCTGCCTTTTTTGATTATGATTTGGACGGCGACCTTGACATGTACCTGCTCAACCATGCCGTACACACACAAAATTCCTTCGGGCGTTTTGACCTTCGGTACGACAGATTATATGAAACCGGTGACAAATTGCTCCGAAACGATAATGGAAAATTTACCGATGTCAGCGAAGAGGCCGGTATTTACGGAGGTGTGAACGGTTATGGTCTAGGCCTGGCTATCTCGGATTTTAATCAAGATGGATACCCGGATATTTATGTAGGCAACGATTTTCATGAAGATGACTATTACTACCTGAATAACGGGGATGGCACTTTTACAGAAAGTCTAAAAAAATATTTTGGACACACTTCCCGCTTTTCCATGGGTAACGATGTTGCTGATATCAACAATGATGGCAGACCCGATTTACTTTCGTTGGATATGCTACCGGAAGACGAAGTGGCCCTAAAATCTTCGGAAGGCGATGACAATATCCAGACCCAAAAGATGCGGATAGACCGTTTTGGGTACCATTATCAGTTTACACGTAACATGCTTTTTGTAAACCAGCCCGATGGCAACTTTATGGAAACCGCATTGATGAGCGGTATTGCTGCAACCGATTGGAGTTGGAGTGCCCTTTTTGGCGACCTTGACCTAGACGGTCGCCAGGACGTGTTTATTTCCAACGGAATACCCAAAAGACCCAACGACCTTGATTTTATCAAATTCGTCTCCAACGACCAGATCAAGAGCAAAATAGACAACACCAAACTTGTAGACCAACAAGCTTTGAATCTAATGCCATCGGGAAGTGTGCACAATTATGTCTTTAAAGGTGGTGAAGACCTTCATTTCCAAGACATGTCCAATAAATGGATTACAAAAGACACCTTGGTTTCCGGAGCGACCGCCATGGGCGACCTCGATGGCGATGGTGATTTGGATTTGGTTACGAACAACATTGACCAGCCCGTGACTTTGTACGTCAATAAAACAAACAAGAAAGGAAAGCATCTCAAGATTAGGTTTAACTATTCCCAAAACAATAAGTTCGGAATTGGAACCAAAGTATATTCCTATGCCAATGGAGGGCTTCAATTCAAGGAATTATTTACTACAAGAGGGTTTCAAGCATCCTCGGAACCCATGGTTCATTTTGGATATAAAAATGTCGAAAAGGTAGATTCCATCAAAATAGTTTGGCCGGACAAGACCTATCAGGTTTTACAAAATATACCAGTAAATCAAACGCTGACCGTTGAGCCCAAAAACACTAAGCCTTTTGACTACAATTCGCTTCGCGAAAGCAAAAAACCCCTGTTCAGTCCAGTAGATAATAATCTAGGTTTGGATTTTACACATGTTGAGGACAACTACACGGACTTTAACCGTGAAAAATTGATTCCGTATCAAATCTCGGACAGAGGGCCTGCATTAGCTATGGGAGACTTAAACAATGATGGCAGGGAAGATATTTTCATCGGAGGTTCGAAATATATATCATCCCAAATATTTGTACAACAGGATTCCATTTTTGTAAACCAAAACATTGAAAGCCTTCAAAAAGATTCTATTCGAGAAAATATCTCGGCAGGCATAGCTGACTTTAACAATGACGGAAAAAACGACCTGATCATAAGCTCTGGGGGAGGTGACTTTTTTGGAAAAGCAGAACCCTTACTGGACGCCTATTACGTTCTAAAAGACTCGATTTTCCAAAGTCTCGAACTACCTGAATCCTATCAAAATTCGTCAGTTGTTGCCCCTTTTGATTTTGATGATGATGGCGACATGGATGTTTTTATCGGCGGGCATACCATTACAGCAGAGTTCGGTGCTCTTGCCAATTCTTATCTATTGGAAAATGAAAATGGCTCGTTTAAAATAAATAAGGCTTTTCAGAAGTTTTCCAAAGGCATGGTAACCGATGCCATTTGGAGCGATTTTGATGGCGATGGCACTACCGACCTTATTTTGGTCGGCGAATGGATGTCGCCCAGATTCATAAAATATGAAAATGGCAATTTTACCGAAGTGAAGCATGTAAACATTCCCGGACTATGGCAGGCCATTGAAACTTTTGATATAGACGGAGACGGAGATATGGACTATCTTCTTGGAAATTGGGGAACCAATTCGAGGTTCAAGGCTTCGGAAGAGCATCCCATGAGGTTATATTTCAATGATTTTGATGATAATGGTCAAACGGAAACGGTAACGGCCATGGAAAAAAATGGAAAATACTATCCCGTGGAAACTTTGGACGGATTGGCATCACAGTTGGTGTATCTAAAAAAGAAATACACCACCTACAAATCCTTTGCCGGTGATACGATGGAAGAAATTTTTGGAGAGGATATCTTGAAATCGTCCACCCAACTACAGGTAAACACATTGAAATCCGGTTATTTACGGAATGACGGTGGTAGCTTTGTTTTTGTACCATTTAAAAATGAGCTGCAGGTGTCCCCTATTCTTTCTTTTGCTCTAGCTGATTTTACCGGAGATGGAAATACCGAAGTGCTGCTAGCAGGTAATTATTTTGGCATGAAACCTTATCATGGGAGACTGGATTCGTTTCCGGGAGCCCTCATCAAAAGCGATGGCAGCATTATATTGGGCAACCAATTGGGATTGGATTTCACCAAAAAATCCATCAGGCACTTAAAAACAATTACCCTCAATAATAAAAAATATTTGTTAGCTATATTCAATAACGATAAAGCACAAGTTTATAAAATCAATGATTAATCTCTCAAGGCCATGAAGAAAAGAATAAGTTTAATCGTAGCAGTACTATTGGTTTTGGCATCATGCCAAAAAAAAGAGGAACCCGTTGAAGTTTCTCCGGAAGAATTCCATGCCTCTGTGGACAAAGTAATCGAAATAATGATCCATGATATATTCTCGCCTCCTGTGGCCAGTAGGATTTTTGCCTACTCCAACATTGCGGCATATGAGATTATTGCCAAGAAAGACGATAATTATAAATCCTTGGCGGGGCAAGTAACGGATTTGGAAAATATTCCAGACCCCACCAATAGTGAGAATATCAACTACGAGATGGCCGCCCTCATCGCCCATATGAATATTAGCAAGAGGCTTATCTTTTCCGAAGAAAGAATGGAAAGCTTTAGGGACAGCCTATATTCTACTTGGAAGGAAAAGAACGAAACCGTTTTTAATGCCAGTAAAGAGTATGGACTGGAAGTAGCCAATTTTGTGGGAGACTGGATGAACAAGGACAACTATAAGGAAACACGCACCATGCCCAAGTTCTCCGTAGATTCGAACGACCCTTCTCGCTGGCAACCTACTCCTCCGGCCTATATGAACGGGATTGAACCACATTGGATGAAAATACGTCCCTTCGCTATTGATTCCGCCCAGCAGTTCAAGCCCATTCCACCACCAGAGTTTTCCATGGAAAAAGACTCAAAGTTTTATCAGGAAGTAATGGAAGTGTACGAGGTTAGAAAAAGTATGGTGGGCAAAGGTGATAAATCCGACGAGATTGCAATTGCACAGTTTTGGGATTGTAATCCTTATGTTTCCGTGACCCGAGGACACTTAATGTTCGCCACTAAAAAGATTACTCCCGGGGCCCATTGGATCGGCATCACTAAAATTGCTGCAAGAAAAACCAATGCGGATTTTGCAAAAACCGTATATGCCTATACTAAAACCTCTATTGCTATCGCAGATGGATTCATTAGCTGTTGGGACGAAAAATATAGAAGTAACCTAATTCGCCCAGAGACCGTGATCAACGAATACATTGATGACAGCTGGGAACCTGTATTGCAAACACCGCCGTTTCCAGAGTATACCAGCGGACATAGTGTGGTATCAGGGGCAGCAGCCATAGCATTGACCGATATATTTGGTGATGACTTTGCCTTTGATGATGACACTGAAGTAGCATATGGCCTACCAGTACGTTCCTTTACGTCCTTTAACCAAGCCTCGGACGAGGCCGCATTGAGCCGCATGTACGGAGGTATTCATTATCGTGCTGCAATTGAAGTGGGAATTAAGCAAGGGCGGGACCTAGGAAAATTTATCGTGGACAAACTGGATATGACAAAAGGCTAATCCGTATTTTTGCTCCTTAGTTATGAGGAAGATTATTTCTATAATCCTTGCCCTAGTGGTTGGAGTAATTTTGTGGTATCTGTTCTTAAAGCCCCAAGATTATCAGGTCAATTTTAAGGCGAAGGCAATTCCTGGGACCATATACGAAACCGTAAAAGCATGGAACAAGGGCTTTGATTCCGTAATCCCTATAGATTACAAAACTCCAAGCCATTTTGAGCAGACCATTCTTGTTAATGACTCGGTACACATATATGATTGGAAGATAACCCGGGTGCACGATTCCCTTAGTGAAGTCGAGGTGAACATCAAAGATTTATCCCATTCCCTTGGCAATCGTTTATCAGTCCCCTTTTCGGATACAGATTTTGAAAAAGGCTCCAGAAAGCTATTGTTGGATTTCAATTCTTTATTGAATGAGCACATAAAGGGCTTTAAAGTATCCATTGAAAATGAAGAAGAAACATTTTCATCATTTTGTGCCTGTGTCAAACTTAATACTTCTCCCGAAGACAAAGCAAAGGGCATGATGGCAAACTATAATTTCTTGGACGGCATCCTTGCAGAGAACGAAGTACAGCTGAACGGTCCTCCATTTGTGGAAGTCTTGGATTGGGATTTAGATAATAATCTGCTTTCCTATAACTTCTGTAATCCCATTGTAAGATCGGAAAAACTTCCGGACCACCCAGATATCGAGTATAAGCGAATGTTCAGTAAAAATGCGCTTAAAGCGGTTTACCATGGTAACTATATCACCTCGGACCGTGCTTGGTATGCTTTGCTTGATTACGCCAAAGAGAACAACATCTCCATAGAGAAAAAACCAATTGAGGTTTTTCATAACAACCCCCACATTGGCGGGAATGAACTTGAATGGACAACCGAGGTGTTTATGCCTATAAAGGAATCCAATGAATAAACTTGTCCTTATTTTTTTAGTAATGGCAGTAAGTGCCTGTGCTCAACAAACCTATTTAGGTGAATTGGACAAACTTGGAAAATTTCCTTCCAAGCTCAAAGAAGTTTCTGGTTTGGAGGTGACCCAAGATGGCAAGATATGGGTTATTGAGGATAGTGGAAACAAGGATAAAATTTATAGGGTCGATAAAGAGGGTGACATTAAGGAATCACTGAAAATTGATCACGCCAAGAACATAGATTGGGAAGATTTGACCATGGATACCAAAGGCAACCTGTATATTGGGGATTTTGGCAACAACAAAAATGCTCGGGAAGATTTGGTCATTTATAAGGTTACCAAAGATGAAATGGAGAAAAAAGAACCCAATGCGCATAAGATTGAGTTCTCTTACCCTCAGCAGAACGATTTTCCACCAGAGAAAGACAGCCTCTATTTTGATACAGAAGGTTTTTTCCACTTAAACAATTACCTCTATATATTTACAAAAAACCGCACGCGGCCCTATTCAGGGAAGACTTTGATTTACCGAGTACCGGACAAAGGAGGGGAGTATAAAGCTGAATTTTTAGGTGACTTGTTCCTATGCGGCGACCAGAGTCATTGCTCAGTTACCAGTGCGGATATTTCTCCCGATGGTAAAATAGTTGCCCTCTTAAGCTATGGATTTGTTTTTCTATTGACGGATTTCACCGCTCCGGATTTTACAAAATCCTCCATTAAGGTCGTTGATCTACAGACCGACACACAGATTGAATCGGTTTGTTTTTTCGATAACAAAACCCTTCTGATCGCTGATGAAGAAAACAAACATGGGGGCAGAAAGCTTTATCAATATCGATTTCGATAAGTCAATTATATCGATATAGCATTCGCACATATTATTTTATGACTTTTCTTTTGGTCATAAAACATAAAACAATTTCCCTGTAAACTTTCTAATTTGCTTTTAATCATTTAATTAATGACATTTGGGAGTTATGATTCCCAAACAACAACTTAGCCTACAGCTCTTAAAAGAGCACTTTGGTTTTGATTCCTTTTTGCCCAATCAGCAAGCCATTGTCAATAATATTTTACAAGGGTTGGATCTTTTGTGCATAATGCCTACAGGTGGCGGAAAGTCTATTTGTTTTCAGTTACCTGCACTTCTTCTTAATGGAACGGCCATTGTAGTTTCGCCCCTTATAGCCTTAATGAAGGATCAAGTGGATGCACTCCAGGCCAACGGTATTGCAGCATCATTTTACAACAGCAGCCAGCCGCATGAAATACAAAACGAAATTTTAAATAAACTTCGGTCGCAGCAAATCAAGCTTCTATACATAGCTCCCGAAAGCCTACCACATTTGTTACCCTATTTAACCGATGACAATGTGAGTTTGTTCGCAGTGGATGAAGCGCACTGTATTTCGGCTTGGGGACACGATTTTCGTCCAGCATACACACAGTTAAATCAACTGAAGGAACTTTTCCCAAACGTTCCAATAGCTGCATTTACTGCCACTGCCGATAGTGCAACGCAAAACGATATTCTTGAACAACTCAATATAAAAAATGCAGAAAGACACATTGCTTCTTTCGACCGAAAGAATCTATTTCTCGAAGTACGTCCCGGGACGAATCGGTTTCAACAAATAATCCAATTCTTGGAACAACGGACAGACCAAAATGGAATTATTTATTGTCTGAGCCGAAAAGGCACTGAAAAACTAGCTGAAAAATTAAATAATAATGGATTGAACGCCAAGGCATACCACGCCGGAATGGAAGCAGAGGCACGCAACAGAGTGCAAGAAGACTTTGTCAATGATCGCACATCAATAATCGTGGCGACCATTGCTTTTGGGATGGGTATTGACAAAAGCAATGTACGGTGGGTAATCCATTATAACATGCCTAAAAATATTGAGAGTTACTATCAGGAAATTGGTCGTAGTGGGCGTGATGGTCTGCCCGCAGACACTTTGTTGTTTTACAGCTTTTCCGATGTGATCCAACTGCGAAAATTTATAGAAGATTCACCTACAAGGGATGTACAATTAGCCAAATTAGAACGTATGCAACAGTTTGCCGAAGCCTTAAGCTGTCGTCGTATTGCCTTGTTGAACTATTTTGGCGAACATGTTTCGGAAAATTGTGGTCATTGTGACAATTGTAAATCCCCTCCCCAATATTTCGATGGTACCATATTGGCACAGAAAGTCTGCTCGGCAGTATATCGGTTAAAGCAACAAGAAGCTATAACCATAGTTATAGATGTACTTCGTGGTTCTCAAAATGCCCGAGTATATGACAAAGGCTATCAAAATATAAAAACGTTTGGTGCTGTTAAGGACATTTCTTGGCAGGATTTGCAACAGTATATCATCCAAATGGTCAATCAAGGTATTTTGGAGATTCGTTTTCATGAGAATGGGCGCTTGGTGCTTACCCCTTTGGCCAATCAAATTTTATTTGAAGGTCGAAAAGTCCAGCTTGCGATGTTCCAAAAAGCAGAAAAAACCTCCCGTGGCAAAAAAGCCGAAAGAACACAAGCCACCGGTCTGTTCGATAAATTAAAAGCTCTCCGTACAGAAATAGCTATTGAAGAAAAAGTACCTGCCTACATCGTATTCAGCGATTCCACGTTGCGGGATATGGAAGCCAAACTGCCCGAAACAATTACAGATTTTATGGAGGTAAGTGGCGTGGGCGAAGCAAAAAAGAACAAATATGGCGCACGCTTCCTTACAGCCATCAATGCCTGGTCGGCATCCAAAAAAAGCACTCATGAGCTCTCATTTTCACTATTTGAAAAGGGTATGAAGGTCTCCGACATTTCCGGACAACGGGAATTGAAAGAAGATACCATTTATAGTCATTTTATTAAAGTCCACGAAGAGGGCAGACCCATTGACTTACATCAATTCATATCCAAAGAAGACATCAATAAAATCCAAACGGCCAAAGCCGAGCTTGGTGATCAAGTGGAAGGCCTGAAACCTTATTTTGTTCATTTTGAGGAAGAGATACCTTATTGGAAAATTAAAATGGCACTCTACCTTTTGGAAAACCTGGATTGATAAGACACTTAAAAATCATTAAAACCCGAACCCAAGTCCAAAAGCAAAACGTAGCCCATCCACACTGTTGAAAAGCCCAAAGTTGGCCGTAAGCACATCCACTCCATTTAAGAAGAATCCTCCTCCGTACGAATTGTGCCATTTATTCGATTCTTCACCGGGATACCAAACGCGGCCATAGTCAAACCCTCCATAAATCCCTGGTGTTATGGGCATCAGGCCGGTCTTCATACTTCTAAAGCTATACCTAAGGTCGGTATTTTGAAAATAGGCTGTTTTGCCGGAAAATCTTTGGAAACGGAACCCTCGCAACCCATTGTTTCCACCAATACTGGCGGCTTGATAAAATTCGTAGCCGTTCCCGATAATAAAATGTCCCTTGAACTTGGTGGCGAGTACTAACATGCCATCGGCAGTAAGCTTATGATCTAAAGAAAATGATGGAATCACATATCCGAACGACTTGGAGGAATCATCCAAATTGGTCTTAAACCCACCTTCGATGGCAAATGCCATTCCCAAAGTCGGAAAGGCTTCATTATCAGTATTCGAATAGCTGTATTCCCCATCGACCCCAAAAAAGCTCAAATGGTTTTCCTCTCCATTTTCCAAATAAAACTCATTAATGAACCTATCCTCGGTTTCCTCAATTTCAATATTCTCATAGGATACTCCCAATCGTGCCTTGGAACCGAAAAATCCCCGCCACACCAATGATGGTGCAAATCTCAAGTTTCGGATACGGACCCGGTTATAATCCAACTCCAAGGGTTCTTCATCATCATTATTGACCGTCTCATTCCCAAAACCAAAAAAGTTTTGGGTAAAATTAGGACTGGTGAACCTTGCATGGAGTTCCAAATTCACCTTATTGAAAATATGGGCAAATTCCCCACGATAACCCAAGTCAAAACCATCCGTCGCAAAATAGTAGGCTGCACTTACCGTATGCTGCTGCGTAAATGGATTTTTTCTGAATCCATTAAAGGTATAGGTGTTGGCCAAGCCTATCATAACACCATCGTCTGGATTGAATCCTACAGTGGGCAACGTTTGATTGTTGCTGCCTTTTATGTTCAGAAAGTCATACGTATTGGTATCGTAATCATTAACCAATTTTACTTTACCTCCGTAAGCTTCCTCCAAAGTGTTCTTCTTTGATTTAAAATCATAGATCAAAAACCGTTTGGAATCTTCCGAGACCTTATAAACGTCATTGTTTTGACCTCCAGCGATACGCACCTTTATTTTTGATGTTTCCGTATTGGCCTCAAAAATATCATCATCATCCAATCCATAGATCCAGATTTCTTTGGTATAATCGGGACTGTAAACTTTATCGAAGAACAAATCCGTGTACTCCCCTCCTTTGATCCGATAGGCCCTCACCTCAACATTTCCATTGGGACGCGAGACAATATTGAAATAATCATCCTTATCCGTGCCCGTAATTACACTGTATTTGTTCAAAACGGCATAGTACTCACGTGCTGTTTGCACCAAGTTTTCTTTTCGGGCCAAAAGAATTCTTTTGATTTCTGTCAAGGTTTCGTCCCTCACCTCTTCTGGAAAAGCCAAAAATGCCTCATCGATTATTTCACCTGTCAGATTTTGTTGGATAAATTTGGCCTGTTCTATCCACATCTCCATATCGGTTTCTGTAAGCAAGGCCATATCCAAGGCAAAGGTTCGGGGTGAAGAGGTCAACCCTTTCACGCTTCTAACCTCTTCATGAAATCCTTCAAAAATACGAAGCGCCGGAACTGCCCTGGATCCAAAGTTCATGATGAGGCCATCTCCCCAACGGGAAAACACCTGATCTCTATCACGGGCAATAGGTTTGTATACCTTGTTTCCGTCTTCGGTTTTAAATTCTGCCCAACGCCATTGGTCCACATGCCTGTCCCAATCCCCGATCAAGATATCGAACAAGCGGGCCTTTACGTATTCCCTTTGGTCTATGCTATATTCCTCATCTTCGCGGAGCTTGTCCATAAGATCGTAGGTACTTTCTATTTTTTTTGTGAATCCAAAGCTTTCCAGATTATCATGGTCGTCCGAGACATGCTCCTCGATCATATATAGGCCATCACCGAACTCCTTGTTGTAATCGCCCAAAACGGATTGCTTTGGCACATAGTACAATTTAGGGTTGGTGTGGTACATTCCAAGTGCGTCCGATAGTCTATCAATGGTAAATGGTGCATACGGATGTGCACCTGTATATAGATCCAACAGCAATTTTTCGGGGTACGTGTCCTCGAACTTTCCAATGACGTATTGGTCCTGAAAAGCTATGGCCTGAAGGTATCGCTCTGCACTTTTTCGCAAGCCCCTCATCACATACTCCCTACCATCTTTATCGGCTAATCGTAACGAGTTCGATTGGTTTCCTCCACCTTTTCGAACAACGGTCAATCCACCAAAGAGGGTATCTAACCGAACGGTGGGCGCCTTTACTTTGGTTCCATAATACTTCCTGTAGCGTTCGCCCCAAAGCAATTTGTGAAACCCACTCTTCTCGATCTCTTCCGGTTCGTATACGGACGCCATTTTATATGGAGGAAAATCTTCGGCCAGTCCCAGCCGTTCCGTAGATCTATCGGGTGGAAGGACTTCAGTTTGATATAGCAGTGCTGTTGCATTGGCATCGGCACCATAAAACTCAACTTGTGATGAACCATCCGTATACACCCTTAAAATTGCATAGCCAGTTTTACCTGTTGAAAATTTACTGCCGTTCAAAAGTCGGGTGGTACCTGTTTTGGCCCCCGAACCACTTACAATTTGAGGTTTCCCATATTCCTCGATGTACTGAAGCGTATGCTCATGACCGGATGCAAATATGATCTTATCGGAATATTGGGAAAGGGTCACAATTCTTTGCTTAAGCTCATTATACTTCCTGTTGGATATATCTTCGGAAGTGGCTCCTGAAGTTTTTCGCAGCAGATTAATGGCAGACCCCAAAATAGGCAACGGAACCTTTCCTCCGTTGGGATATATGCCTTGCTTAAATGAAAATTGACCACCGTGCGATCCATAGGTAAACATAGGATGGTGCATGGCCAAAATGATGGTTTTGTCCCTATTTTTCTTGATTATGCTCTCCAATTCCTCAAAAAAACGGTTTCTGCTCTTTATTTCGCAATCATCATTTATAGTAGGATGCTTGTCCCAATTTACAATGTACCACTCTGTATCAATGGCGACGAGCAAGACCTTGTCATTGACCTCTATCTCTTCAATGGGGCATCCGTTCTCTGGCTGAAAAGCATCATTATCATCCAGTGCTTCCTCCACATATTCTTCTTCTCGTTTTAGGCCTTTGAGCCCCTCCGTGTACCAATCATGATTTCCAGGGATAAAGAGCTTCTTCCCCTTGTAGTTCTCCAAAGTGCTCAATTGAGCATCCAAATGGTTTTTGGCTTCCAGATATGCAATGGTGGAATCCTTTTTATCGGGTAGGCCAGCAGGATAAATATTATCTCCCAAAAAGATGGCGGTACTATTGGCGTCGGCCTGATCTAAAACCTTTTTAAACGCTTTTAGAGTAGGGTTTACATCACCCATCGGGGATTTGCCTGCATCACCAATCAAATAAAATGTGTGTTCGACCTCCTTTTCGATTAGAACATTGTGTGCGGAAAAAGGCTCTGCATATTTGGCTTCATATGTTGCACAAGCAGAGACCAAGACCATTAAAAACAGTAAAAAGTAATGTTTCTTCATATACACGAGGTTGATTCCAAAATTTTGTAATTTGGATGCTCTAATCTGGAACTATGTCGGAAATCGTTGAAAAAACTGAACACTTTGTTTCTGAACTACTAACAAAAGAACTAGATGCAAGGTTCTTGTACCACAACTTGCGACATACCCAAAGAGTAGTCAAAAGTACTAAAGAATTGCTCAACTATTATAACCTGAGCGAAGTTGAAAACGAAAGGTTAATGTTAGCTGCATGGCTACATGATACGGGGCATACCAAAGGTTGGGAAAACCATGAGGAAAACAGTTGTGAGATTGCCAAAGATTTTTTGGAAAAGAATGGGTATGACGCTGAAGGGATTGAACAGGTTTGTTCGTTGATCATGGTCACCAAAATGTGCAACGAGCCATCCAACCTTTTGGAAGGGATTATCCGAGATGCCGACATATCCCATTTTGCTAAAAAAAGCTATTGGGAGACCACCGATTTCTTAAAAGAAGAACTGAAAGCTTTGGGAATTGCCGATTATTCCAACAAGGAATGGCGGGACAAAAACATTAAAATGTTCCGCACCAAACATAATTTCTTCACCGACTATGCCAAGGAAAATTGGGAAGAAGGCAAACAACAAAACCTTAAAAAATTGTTGAAAGAAAAGAAAGAAGAAAAAAAGATTGCCAAAAAAGAAGCCTTGAAGGCCAAGTACAAAAATGAGAGCCCCGATAGAAGCGTTCAAACCTTGTACCGGGTCACACTAAAAAATCATTTAAAATTGAGCGATATTGCCGATACCAAAGCGAACATATTGCTTTCGGTCAACGCTATAGTCATTTCTTTGGTGTTGGCCAATCTATTGACCAAGTTGGACAATCCGTCCAATACCTACATGATTTATCCTACCTTGATTTTGATCATGTTCAGTGTTGTCTCCATGGTACTTTCGGTATTGGCCACCAGACCCAATGTCACGAGTGGTAAATTCACCAAGGAAGATGTGGAAAAAAGAAAGGTAAACCTCCTGTTTTTCGGAAACTTTCACCAAATGGAGCTTTCCGAATACGAATGGGCACTGAAAGAGCTGGTAAAGGATAAGGATTATGTATACTCTTCCTTGACCAAAGACCTCTATTACTTGGGCGTTGTCCTTAACAAAAAATATAAAATACTACGGATTACCTACAATATTTTTATGTTGGGCATGATTATCTCCGTAATCTCTTTTATAATCGCCTTTAGGTATTTTGGCCCGGAAAGGCTGATTTTCTAATCTAGGAGTTTAGTTCTTCCATTAAATCGTCGTAAGTATAGGTGCGCTCCGATTTTTTGTCCTTTTGATAAAGAATCTCTGCCCGTATCGCTTTTAATCCAGATACACCTTGGACACCTTCGAGCTCCACGATTTCAATATTATTGGTAAAATAGCCTTTCGCCTTTAGGAAGCTGATATATCGCATATACTCCTTTTCATCTTTACGTTGGGAGTACACAATGGCCAATTTGCCCTTTTGTGTCAAACGCTCATTGGTTCCCTTAATGAATGATTTATCGATACGCTTTTTGATCACTTCGTAACGTGCATTGTAGGTGCCGTCCACATCAAAACGCTTCTCGTCCATTCTAAATCGTATTGCCAATGATGTGCTGTACACCAAAACCAAGGAAGCTACGTCCAGTTTTACAGGTAATTTTGGTTTTAGGCTATAGTATTTATTTTCCATTTCGCACATTACCTGAAGCTGCCACAACCTAAGATTGCTCAAGAACAGTTCACTGAACTCCCTATCCTTGGTAATGGAACTTCCGATATACATGTTATGCTCAACGCCATCGGTTTTATAGCGCTCAAAATAGTGTGGGAACATTTCCTGTGCTTCTTCCTGCCTTTTATCAAGAAGAGCGGCAAGCTTCATATTGGCCTCCATTACACTATTATCGTAATTTCTACGGTGATCATAATAGCTCTCGGTGGCCTTATCTATTTTTTGATTGTATTGCTCCAACAAACCTGCAATTTCTTCATCTTCTTTTTGGAGATGATTAAATACGGGGTCTACTTCTTCCTTCACAAAATCAAAAACGGCTTGCTCTGTATGTGTGTACAAGGCTTCTTTTACCTCGCTCAAATAATTATTTACCCTAAATCGCAATTCTTCGTAAATAGGGAGTTTATATTTTTGAAAAGCGATATCCAGAACATCGTTGATTTCCGAAAGTTGAATCATTAAATCCCTTTGGATGGCGAGATTTCGCTCTTGGGCCGAATCTTTGATATCAATTTGGCCATACAACGGGTAAACATCCTTGAAAACCACCTCCTTGAATACAGGTTCGTTGCCCGCCAGTTCGTCTGCCATAAAACGCTTGGCTTCTTCTTGGAATTTCCAATACACGGATGGATGGACCGAGGTACACTCATGCTGGATTACGGCATCGATCAAGTTTTCCTCTTCTTCTATGGTCCGCATCACGGCTGCGACTATGTAAGGCATCACATCATCCAATTTGTTTGCGTTGACGCTATTGAGTTCGTTGACCTTGCCCGATACCAATTCCAAAACGCCCAAAAGGTTCCCGTTAACGGCAATGGGAGCCAATATGGCACTTTTGATGCCTTGCTCCATCAAACTTTTATAAGGTTGAATCTCACCGTGCGACCCTTCAAAATATTTTTCTACATTGGAGATGGCGAAATACTTGTTCTCCTTGAACAATTTTCCATGGGTATGGTTACAGAACATGGAATCACATTCTTCCATATCCTTCCCGTTAAGGATATAACTTTCCATCCCCTTGCCATATATCTTAAAAAAACGATTGGCACTGGAATCGTATCCCGAGAAACCAACTTTGATGTCGTTAAGATTGAAGAATGACCTAAAGGTGTCCTCAAAACTTTCCATAAAGGTATCCTTGCCCCTTTGGGCACGGCCTATCAAGGTCGATTTTATTTCTGATACGGAATGCTCCGATGTTACATCGAACATATTGGAAATAACGAAGCCTTTGGCAATAAAACTATTTGGCGGGATTTTATCCCTCCATATGTCCAAATTGTAAAAATTGTCAAGCAACTCGTCCACATCTTCCTGGGTAAGTTCCTTGGCTTTTTCGGTAGGTATGATTTCCATAAAATCCGCATTGTACAAAATACGGTACCTGCGCATCACACCATTGGTATCTGGAATATCGTAAAAGAAGGGACGTTTAAAATCAAGGTTATATCCGTAATGGAATTTTAAAATCACGGTACACCTCATAATGTAATCAAACTCCCTAGGGATATTGGTGATGGTTAAATCAAAATCTTCGCCTGCATCCTTCAAGATCTGACGAAAACGCTCGGAAGAGTTGAACACCAAATTCTCAAATGGCGTGGAAGCGGTTTTGATTTCGTTCTTCGTTAAAATGGGCGAAAAAGAATCCTCCAAGATTACTCGAATCACATCCTTGTGCTTTTCCAACAAGGACAAATCGGTGAAACCTTCCCTCAATACCGGGTACGGAGCCTGTTGGTCCAAGACGTACTTTGCTCGTTCCACTTCATGAGCGTTGTCGCTATTGAGCAGTTCATCGTAATGCTCCAACAATTTATTGAAGCTTACCAATTGAACCAGGGGGCTCTCTGAATTGAGGTTATGATTCATACCCAACTTAGTCGTGGTTTAGGTCACAAAGTTACAAAAAGTACAAATGGAGTTCCATTATTGTGGTTCTTTATGGACAAATCACCATTTTTAAGGATATTTAGCAAAAACTTTTAGATGTCCTCATCAAAACGATTAGACAGAGCCTACAAAAATGCTGTGACAATTCCATTCGACGAAGATTCCAAGTTTATCTTTTTCAGCGACTGCCATCGTGGGGACAATAGTTTTGCGGACGATTTTGCCAATAACAGGAATATTTATTTCCATGCACTCAATCATTACTACCGAGAGGGGTTTACCTATATTGAGTTGGGGGATGGTGATGAACTTTGGGAAAACATCAGTTTTGAAGCAATTTTTGAGGCGCATAAGAATGTTTATCAATTATTAAAACGGTTTCATTTGGAAAAACGCCTCCATATGCTTTGGGGCAATCATGATATGGTTTATCGTGATTCTGAGTATGTTGATAAACACCTCTCACATTATTTTGAGCCCATCGACGGCTCCGACAAAGAACTTTTTGAGGGAATCACCTACCATGAGGCCCTTATTTTAAAACATACCAAAACGGGTCAGGAACTTTTCTGTGTTCACGGTCACCAAGCGGATTGGTGGAACTATGTTTGTTGGCGCATTGGTCGATTTTTGGTAAGGATTTTATGGAAACCACTTCAGGTCGTCGGCATTGCCGACCCTACCAGCCCTGCCAAAAACTATAAGGAACTTATCCGTATCGAAAAACGAATCAAGCGTTGGATACTGAAAAAAGATTTGCTAATCACGTTAGCAGGTCATACACACCGGCCTCGATTTCCTGAACCTGGTCAAATTCCTTTTTTTAATGATGGAAGTTGCGTTCACCCACGTAGCATCACCGGCATCGAGATTGTAAATGGTGAGATATCACTGATCAAATGGTATATTGGCACCAAACCAGATGGCACCCTTCAGATTGTAAGGGTATTATTGGAAGGTCCTGAAAAATTGGCTGATTACCAGACTGAATAAAAATGCAGGCAGTACAACACATCCTAGATCAAATCCCTATCCGGCACGACGTATCCTCGCATATTATGCTATTGGGCATTATCCAAGGATTGTTTTTGGCCCTGGTTATTTTTTTAAGGGCCAAACGGAAATCGGCCATCACTCTCTTTGGATGGTCACTTTTGGTACAATGCCTTGTTTTTTTGGATGTATACCTCTGTTACACCGGACTCATCAAATATGCTTTCCACTTAAATGATTCCACGGAATTCTTGGTATTGATGATCATGCCCACCATGTACTTTTTTTTGTATACCCTTTTAAACAGAAAACCATTTACCCTTAAAAAACATTGGCCGCATTTTGTGCTCCCACTGCTCTATTTAATCTCTCAATTCAACTATTACACAAGTCCAATCGAAGTAAAAATAAACGCGTATTTAGGTGCTTATTATAGAAATTTGGGCTTTTTGGATGTGCCAAAGACCATGGATTACTCCTACCATCATATCAAAGATGAATTTAGATGGCTGGTACTCCTGAGCTTTACATTTTATCTCATCCTGTCCATAATATTGGTTATAAAGTCATGGAAAAAGGGATGGACCCCATCCAAAAACATAAAGATGGACAAGTATATTTTCTCAAGAAATACGGTTATCATCTTTTTGGTACTCATGTTTACCTTGCTTTTAATTTATCTGAACTATGATGATGATGGCGGTGATCACATCATAGGAATCATGCAGACCATTACTATTTTCATTACATCATTTTTCATCCTTTCGGAATCGCGCTTTTTTGAAAAATCATGGATTGCCGATAAATATGAGACTATTGCAGGGAATCCCATTCAATTTGAAGCTGTTGAAAGTTTTATTTCCGAGGCCCAGTATTATACCAAGCAAGACATCACGCTAAAAAAAGTGGCAGAGCAGTTGGACACCAATGCTAACGCCATTTCCAGACTCATCAACTCGGAAACCGGCACAAATTTCAACGAATACATGAACCAAAAAAGAATTGCGTTGGCACAGGAAAGATTGTTGGATAAAGAATTTAAACATCTTACAGTTGAAGCTATTGGGGCATCTGTCGGTTTCAAATCCAAGTCTGCCTTTTACAACGCTTTCAAAAAACATACAGGTCAATCGCCCTCATTATTTATGAAGCAATACCGGGGTTAATTTCTCCAGAATTACAATTCAGGACGTTTCCCGACACAAAAAGCAGTTCATTCTAAACGTCACTTTCCATCTTTGAGAAAATTTAAAACATGGAAACATCAATCAGGCGTTACGATTTGGACTGGCTTCGAGTAATCGTATTTGCAATGCTCATATTTTATCACGTAGGAATGTTTTTTGTTCCTTGGGGCTGGCACGTTAAGAACAACATTATTTACGATTGGCTACGTTGGCCCATGCTATTTCTGAACCAATGGCGCCTCCCTATTCTTTTTGTAATCTCCGGTATGGGCACCTATTACGCATTGGGAAAAAGAACCATGGGAAAATTCATGTGGGAGCGTTTCCTTCGTTTAGGTATTCCTTTGGTAGCAGGTATGGTTTTGATCGTGCCGCCACAAGTATATTTTGAACGTTTATCAGAGGGGCAGTTTACGGGTTCATATTGGCACTATTTTACTACCGTTGCTTTTGATGGCGTTTATCCGGAAGGCAATCTCAGCTGGCACCACCTTTGGTTTTTGCCCTACCTTCTAGCGTTTTCGTGGATTTTGGCCCCATTGTTTGTCTATTTGAGAAGGCGCCAGACCACTTTTATTGAATGGGTCAAACGTTTGATTCAAAAAACCTGGGGAATCTATGCCTTTGTGATTCCGCTCTACTTTGTAGAATCACTGGTGGAACCCTTTTTCCCGGTCACTCATGCTTTAGTGGATGACTGGTTCAATTTTATATTCAGTATCATCCTATTCTTTTATGGGTTCATTTTGATAGCAACAGGAGATGTTTTTTGGCAAGCACTGACAAAAGTAAAATCCAAGGCTATAATTCTGGGAATAATAGGATTTGCTTCCCAAGCTTTTATATGGCTGTTTTTGGAAGATGGCTACGTTGTCCATTTTACCGAAGCATTTTTAAAAGTAGTAAATATCTGGTCATGGATATTGGTATTGTTTGCCTACGCCTCAGAATACCTCAACAAGCCAAGCAAGGGATTGGCCTACTCCAATAGAGCAGTTTACCCATTTTATATTTTGCACCAGACCGTCACCGTTGCCATCGCCTATTATTTGATGGATTTGAGTTGGGGCCTTTTCCCAAAAGCACTCGTTCTGGTCGTGGGCACATTTGGAATCAGTTGGTTGATCTATGATTTGATTATTTTACGGATTCCGATACTGCATCCGCTCTTTGGACTTAAAAAGAAAAGGCCCGCCAAAATTTAGCGGGCCATTCACTTTTAGTTTAAAAATAGTAGGATAGACCAATCAAAATATTGGATGAATCCAGATTTAGATCAAAACCATTACTAGTTGTTTCTGAACCAGAATTTTCAGATTTAATGGAGGAGTATCTCAGAATTCCAAAGGAAGATTCCAACGCCAATTTTTGAGAAACAAAGAAAGATATCCCTGGTCTGAAAGCCACATAAAACTGATCGCTTTCCATGCTCATCCTGCTGGTCACGTCAGAAATGGTTTCAGACCAAGCACCCACATATCCTGCTTCGCCTTGGGTGTAGAACAATAGACTTTTTCCTAAATTAAAATACTTTCTAACATAGGGAGCAAAGAGAATAGCTTCGGTTTTACTTTCGGATTGGTTAAAATTTGGTTGTTGATTCAAGTCATTATCAACTTTCGTGCGGCTATACCCGGTTCTTAGACCAACCATCCAATTTTCAGAAAAGGCATATCCTGCTCTTGGGAACAGTCCTAACGAAAACCTATCGGTATCCACTGATGAGGCTTGGGTCTGAGATTCTGAATTGGATACATTGAAATTCGCTTCCAATCCCAAATTCCATGTTCCTTTTGAAATTGTTCGTCGGTCGTCATCCGAATTTTGTGCTTGAAGGGTTGCAAAGCCAAACAACAGGGCAAAAAATAATACTTGTTTCATTTTGGGTTGAATTTTTAAGGTTAAAGCAGAAAAATAATCAAGCATTGTTCCATTTTTTCACAAAAAAAATGATTTGGCAAGACTTTAACGAGAGATTGCTTTTTAACGATTTAACGTCAATTTATAACGCTGATGGCAAGGTATTTGCTAAATTTATAAATGAATTTAGACCCGTCTTGCCATGAAAGAGAAAATTTATATCGTTTTGGGAGCAGTTCTGTTTAGCCTACCCATGTTTGCCCAGGGCGATTTGCCCACCACGCGACCATTGAAGATCGGGGATAACAATAAGCTCGATGTAAAGGCAAGCAACCAAGGTACTTTGCTTCGAATGCCTTCTGTACTCGATGAAAGCCTTTCCTCCAAAAACGAAAAGGCCGGTGTTAAAATGTTGCCCGACAGAGAACTTCTTCAAGCAGGTCACGATATGGTCATAGACCCCAAGGTTATTGAAAAAAGGGAAAAGGGAGCCAATGAACATTTTGGTGACCAATATCTGGGTGATTTCAAAACCACGGCAAAATTTGTCGGTATCGTTGCTAGGGACCATGAATATGTGGACGGGGACCGTATCAAAATTTATGTGAATGGTGAAGTAGTAGAATATAATTTACTGCTTTCAGGTTCTTACAGAGGAATCAACCTAGATCTTGTAGAAGGTTTCAACCGAATTGAATTCGAAGCCCTCAACCAAGGTTCTTCAGGACCAAATACCGCCCAAGTCGTAGTTACGGACGATAAAGGTATAGTTATACACAATAACCGCTGGAATCTTTCCACAGGCTCCAAGGCCAGCCTAATTATTGTAAAGGAAGAGGATAGCGGAATTACAAAGAACAATTAAATTTTTGCTCAATATTTCTCGCCCGGGGAGTACGTTGCTTCAGCCCGTTTTAGCACATCCTCCTTGTAATATGCCGCATCCTTGAATTCCATGTCGGCATATCTTTGTGCCTGATCATTAAAATATGGTGATTTTGGATTTCCACTCTGCCCACCTGCCAACATTGTCTTTGCTTTTACTTTATCTCCAAATTCCACAGCAGCCACAAAACTGTTGCCCCGTGTTCCGTAAATCTTTTTAGTATTGTTGTTATATCTAGCACCGTATGCGGCCAAAGCTCCCCATGTTCCGCTGGCAAAACCAATGGGAATACTGGGTTTGTCATCATCAAAAGGTTGACGAATGTCGCCATTTAATCTTTGATAACGGTTCACCTCGCCCCAAGGCATTTTCCAAGTGCCAAAATCATTTTCCAATTTGGACAATGTTTCTTGAAAAAATTCCAGTTTTTGAGCATCCGGCCAATCACTGCCCCAATATTCGACCCACTGCATGGAATACATTCCTTCAGGACGTTCTGCTTTGGAATAGCAAAGTGTACCATAGTAATGCGCCAAGGTCATAGCAACGGATTGTTTTGAGGTGTTAAAATCCCATTCTCTCAGAATTTCAATAGGTTCTTGAAGCTCTGGGTATGCTTTTGCATTTTCATTATAGGCTTTCACCAAACCTGGAATCAATGCTTCAAAAGCTGGCAAGTAAGGGTCATGCGCCAGTTCGATAAGTCCATCCAAGGTATATCCGCTTCTGCCGGTCAAAAGTTTTATAGCATGGATGCCCCTAAAGTTCTCCTGATCTCTCGACATATAATTGGGGTAATCTTCACGCTTTGGACTGAACTCCAACGCTGAAGTATACGGTGTAGAATTACAGTTTTGTATCCAACCGTTTTCAGGGTTCAGCACCAAAATATTTTCATCTACGGTATGTAATCCTTGCCAATCTGTTTTGGGGTTGCTGCCATCCACAGGTTGGTTATAATCGAATATAGTATCCCGCTTTGGCACAAAATTTCCGTGAAAATAGGCAATATTCCCTTCTGCATCGGCATACACTGTATTGTTCGATGAGTTGGTACGAATATCCATCATTTTTCGAAAACCGTCATAACCATCTTGCTTGGTTCGAGTATAGGATTGTTCCAAAGCCTTTACTGGTTCCCACATCATGGCGGAAGCCGTCCATTGGTCATCAACCTGATGGGTAATCGGTCCGTGATGGGTATGGTACATTGGGAATGTCCTCTCCTTCATACTTCCCCCATCTTTATATTTTAAGGTAACCGAACTGGAATCCACAGGTCGCAGTTCCTCCCCATACTGATAAAACAATTTTCCATCATTTTTTACGATGGTTTCCTTAAACTCGTCCATCACATCGGTATAGGTGGAGGTATGCATCCAACCCGTTTTCTCATTGAAGCCTTGGTACACAAAAAACTGACCCCAAGTCACGGCGCCATAGGCATTCAGACCTTCTTCGCTCACCACGTGTACTTCACCTCTGAAGTAAAATGAAGTATGGGGGTTGATCAATAACATCGCATTTCCAGATTCGGTCAAGTCTCCAGAAATGGCAATTCCATTGGAACCTTGTGGCTCTGCCATTTCCTCCTTTTTTTTGATTTGAAGCGCTTCCATTGTTGGCAATTCCATTCCACTTTCATAAAAACTTTTGATTTTTCTAGTAGATATACGCTCAATATCTCCCCCAATGGAACCTTCACTAAAATACATGGGCATCCAAGGTTCAAAACGGGTCAGTAATTTAGGCTTCACCTCGCGGTGGGTATGTAGATAATAATTGATTCCATCCGCAAAGGCATCACAAAGTTCTTTCAGCCACGCAGGACTATCTTCATAATGGGCCTTTGCTTCTTCCTCTGTCATAAAAAGCTTGGCACGAAGGTCACTGTACAGGGCATCCACCCCTTCTACTTCAGCCATGCGGCCCGTAGCCCAAATGTAGTTTTGTTCCACTCTGTTAAAATCATCCTCACACTGGGCATATAGCAAACCAAAAACGGCATCGGCATCTGTTTTCCCATAAATATGGGGAACCCCAAAATTGTCTCGTATGATTGTAATGTTTTCAGCTTGTGCTTCCCATTGTTCCACCTCCGTTTTGGGCTTTTCAGAACATGAAACAACTAAAAAAAGTGCTGCAAGGACAATAATTCTCATCTCGGGATTGGTTTAGTTAGTTTGTGTGAAAATACGTGAAATCGGCAACAATTACCAACTTCCACTTGCTCCTCCACCTCCAGAACTACCACCTCCACCAGAAAAGCTGCTGGACGAACTGCTCCCAGAACTGGAACCAAAAGAATGGGTACCCGAAGAAGAGAAGGTTTTTTTCATATAAGTCTTATCGGATTTAAAAAATGAAAGCTTAAGATTCTTGTCTCCTTTTCTCCTGATTTTTAGGATGGCCAGGAGTATCGTAACCGCTATAAATACAAGAATCACCAATAATACCCAAGTAAAGTCTTTTACAAATCCATTCAATACATCATCTAAACCGAGCAGCATGGCCATAAAAAACAAGGGCATACCCATAAAAACCAATCCAAAAATCAAGGGAAACATCATAAAAACTGCCATGAAAATTCCCCTAAAGACCGCTAATTTTCCAATGAAAATACCTCGTATTATTTCAATAAGCGTGGAATAGCCCTTATAAAAAACGAATCCTCCTGCAGCCACAAACATGAGCAAAAACAAGCCTATGATTATATATAGCCACCAAGGCATCTCGGCTTCGGCCTCGATTTCTGCTTTGAATTCTTCCAAGGCTTCAGGGTCGTTCAAAAATTCTATGATCTGGTCGGTAGCAAGATCTATCCCTTCAAAGTAATCTTCATCCTTGAACCTTGGAATCATGGTATTTCGGATAATGCGCGAAGCAACGGCATCGGTTATATAGGATTCCAATCCATAGCCCACCTCAATTCGAACCTCTCTATCGAGTTTGGAAAACAAAATCAAAATGCCATTGTCCTTCCCTTCCTGTCCTAATTTATTTTTATTGAAAACTTCTAACGCATACGTTTCAATGGTTTCGCCCTGCAAGTTATCAATGGTCAAAACTACTAACTGATTGGTGGTTTCCGATTCAAATTGATATAACTTGGTGCGTAGCCCATCAAGCTGTGACTGGGTAAAAATCTGCGCGTCATCAACAACAATTTCGGACAACTTAGCATACTCTTCCTGTGCAGCACACAATGAGAACATCAAAAACAAAATACCGAACCAGTTCGCTTTTAACATGACTATTTTAGTATTGTAGCTCTTAAATATAGTGTTTGTTATCTTTCTGGACTTAAAACTAAACGATTCGGCATCCTTTTTAATTTGCCGTAACTTGCAGACTCTTTCTACTAAATTGATATGCCCGATAAAAAAGTTAGCATCCTCACAGCATTCAAGACCATTATTTGGCCAAAGCGTAAACTCGTATTTCTTGGTCTATTTTTGATTGCAATCAGCAAAGCGGCAAGTTTTGTTGCTCCGATTGCTTCGAGATATTTGATTGATGATGTCATTGTAAAAAAGGATGTCGACATGCTTAAATATCTTGTTGCCGGTGTGATGTTGGCAATTTTGGTGCAGTCGGTCACCTCTTTTTTATTGACCAAAATATTAAGTGTTCAAGCGCAATACCTTATCTCTGAACTTAGGGCACAGGTGCAGAAAAAGGTGCTGGCCCTCCCTGTTAGATTTTTTGACAATGCCAAGTCTGGCGCATTGGTATCCCGAATAATGTCGGATGTTGAAGGTGTTAGAAACCTTATTGGTACCGGTTTGGTTCAATTGGTCGGCGGCATTATTACAGCAGTTGTTTCTTTGATTTTGTTGATGAGAATCAGTGTTTTTATGACGCTCTTCACGTTTATACCTTTGACTATTTTTGCCGTAATCGCCCTAAAAGCTTTTAAAATTATCCGTCCCATATTTAGAAACCGTGGTAAAATCAATGCCGAAGTAAAGGGCCGTCTTACGGAAACTTTGGGCGGTATAAGGGTCATTAAAGGATTTAATGCAGAAAAACAAGAGGAAGAAGTTTTTGAAGTAGGTGTAGAACGATTGTATCAAAACGTAAAAAAGAGCTTAACGACCACTGCATTTATGACCAGTTCCTCCACTTTTTTGTTGGGTGTAGCGACCACCAGCGTTATGGGTTTTGGTGGGTACAAAATAATACAGGACACCCTTACCGTAGGTCAATTTGTTGAGTTCACGGTACTGCTTGGCCTTATGATTGCTCCAATCGTACAAATGAGCAGTGTTGGCAGCCAATTGACCGAGGCATTGGCAGGACTGGACCGAACAGAGGAGTTAATGAATTTGGAAGAGGAATCCGATGATGAAAACCGCACTGTTGAGTTAAATGGAATTGTGGGACGAATGTCGTTTTCAGATGTCCGTTTCTCCTATGAAGAAAACAAAGAGGTATTGCACGATATCAGTTTTAATGTGGAGCCCGGTCAGGTAATAGCTTTAGTAGGAAGCTCGGGCTCTGGAAAATCCACGATTGCCGGTCTGGCTGCAAGTTTTTTGAACCCAGATTCCGGTACCATTAACATTGATGGACACGACCTTTCCAAAGTGAATTTGAACAGTTTTAGGCAACATTTGGGCGTGGTTCTCCAAGATGACTTTTTGTTCGAAGGCACTATACGGGAAAACATCCTTTTCCCAAGACCCGATGCCGGGGAGGACAAACTATTGGATGCGGTAAAAGCGGCCTATGTAAATGAATTTACAGACCGTTTCGATAAAGGCCTGGATACCTTGATAGGGGAGCGAGGGGTTAAACTATCGGGCGGTCAGCGACAGCGTATTGCCATTGCCCGGGCCATTTTGGCCGACCCAAAAATTTTAGTGTTGGACGAGGCAACGTCCAGTTTGGATACGGAATCGGAAGCATTGATTCAGAAAAGCTTGGGTGAACTTACCAAAGGCAGAACAACATTTGTTATTGCCCACCGACTGAGCACCATTCGCAAAGCGGACCAAATTCTAGTGATTGAAAACGGCAACATCTTGGAACAGGGAACCCATGAAGAATTAATCGCTTCCGAAGGAAGATATTTCAATCTGTTTACCTATCAAGCCAGGATTTAAGCTTCTTCCGGAGCCAATTCCACCTCTAGACCGTCCAAATCCTCAGTGATATGGAGCTGACAGCCCAAACGGCTATTGTCCTTCACATTAAACGCCTCCGACAGCATTGCTTCTTCGTCATCGGACATTTCAGGAAGTTCATGGTCGGATTGCACATAGCATTGACAAGAAGCACACATGGCCATTCCACCACAAATACCTATAGTTCCCTCCGGAGCAAGTTCATAGGAACGTACTACTTCCATCAAGTTCATGTTCATATCTGTTGGTGCATCCACTTCGTGCGAAACACCTTCGCGGTCTATAATTTTTATTTTAATATCGCTCATACCTATTTGAAGCTTGATCAAGCTTCCTAACGATTAATTGGTTGTTTTATTCTTAGTCGATTGCCTTAACAACAGCTTTCGGCGCTTCTTTTTTACTTCCGTCAAATCCTGTTACTCCACCTACTGTGGTATACTTCATCACATATTTTTTATCTGGATTGATTCTTTGATAGGCGCTCTGGCACATCAAAGTGGCTTCATGGAACCCACAAAGTATCAATTTTAGTTTTCCCGGATAGGTGTTTACGTCCCCAATGGCATAAATGCCCGGAATATTGGTCTGATAATCGTACGCATTGTCCACCTTGATTGCATTTTTTTCAATCTCTAGACCCCAATCTCCAATAGGTCCCAATTTAGGCGACAATCCAAACAAGGGAATAAAATTATCGACATCGATATCCCTCTCTTCTGAAGTGCTTGTATCCTTAACGGTCACTTTTTCCAAGTGGTATTCACCTTTCAGGGCAACCACTTCTGCAGGGGTTATCAAATTGATTTTACCCTCATTTTTGAGTTGTTGTACCTTCTCAACCGAATCCAATGCCCCCCTGAACTCATTTCTTCTGTGTACCAAGGTTACTTCTTTGGCAACATCGGCCAAAAAGA
Organism: Muricauda brasiliensis; assembly: GCF_003057865.1. Classification (NCBI taxonomy): domain Bacteria; kingdom Pseudomonadati; phylum Bacteroidota; class Flavobacteriia; order Flavobacteriales; family Flavobacteriaceae; genus Allomuricauda; species Muricauda brasiliensis. The sequence goes on from NZ_QBTW01000012.1 coordinate 96,849, forward strand.
TGGACCAGTCCAAAGCGGAATCCCCACCTCCTGCGATCAGCACTTTTTTGTCTCGATACACTTCAGGTTCTTTGATCATATAGGCAACACCATTATCCTCAAACTTTTCCAAGTTTTGCAACAGTGGCTTTCTTGGCTCAAAGCTTCCAAGACCTCCTGCTATGGCCACAACGGGCGCATGGTGCTTGGTGCCTTTGTTCGTGGTAACGATAAAGGTCCCATCATCCAGTTTTTCAATGGTATCTGCACGTTCGCCCAAGGTAAAACCAGGCTGGAACGGTTTAATCTGTTCCATAAGGTTATCCACTAAATCACCTGCAAGCACTTCTGGGTATCCAGGGATATCATAAATGGGTTTTTTCGGATATATTTCGGAGCACTGACCACCCGCTTGCGGCAATGCATCGATTAAATGACATTTGAGCTGTAACAGGCCTGCTTCAAAAACAGCAAAGAGACCCGTAGGTCCCGCTCCAATTATCAGAATATCTGTTTTGATCATAAAATAGAGGTTTTGGCGCGCAACTTAGTGCATGCCCCAAAAAGGAATAATGATTTTAATCAGTTAGGAGATATTAATAACCTCTTCAATCTGCGGAGCGTACTTTTTTATGGTCATCTCCACACCGCTTTTTAAGGTCATCTGGTTTACGCTACATCCGATACAGTTTCCTTCCAAACGGACTTTAACTGTGTTATCCTCAATGGATATCAATGTAATATCGCCTCCGTCGCTCTGCAAAAAAGGTCGTATCTCTTCCAACGCTTTTTCTACATTGCTTCTTGTTTCTTCTGATGTCATTGTTGTCATGCTCATTTCTTTTTAACAGCGGAACAACCGGCCATTGTTGTAATTTTTATTGCTTCGGTCGGAGGAAGGTCGGTATTTCTTCTCACCAACTCCTGCACCACATTTTTAGTAAGGTCCTCAAAAGCTTCTTCGGTCGGGGTTGCCGTTTGCAAGGCTGCAGGTCTTCCTACATCTCCCGCTTCTCGAATGCTCTGTACCAAGGGAATCTCCCCCAAAAAGGGAACTCCCAAATCTTCTGCAAGATTTTTTGCGCCGTTCTCTCCAAAAATATGGTACTTATTATCAGGTAGCTCCGCAGGTGTAAAATACGCCATATTCTCCACGATTCCCAATACGGGAACACTTATCGCCTCTTGTTGAAACATCGCTACTCCCTTTCTGGCGTCCGCCAATGCAATTTCTTGCGGTGTACTTACTACTACGGCACCAGTTACCGGTAAGGATTGCATTATACTCAAATGGATGTCACCTGTTCCCGGTGGCAAATCCAGCAACAAAAAATCCAGTTCGCCCCAGTGCGCATCAAAAATCATTTGGTTCAATGCCTTTGCTGCCATCGGTCCTCGCCAAATAACCGCTTGGTTGGGCTCGGTAAAAAATCCGATGGAAAGTAGTTTTACACCATAGTTTTCGATGGGCTTCATTTTGGCCTTGCCCTCTACGTTGATGGACAGTGGTTTTTCCGAAGCCACATCAAACATAATGGGCATGGACGGACCATAGATATCCGTATCCAAAAGACCCACCTTAAAGCCCATTTTGGCCAAGGTTACCGCAATATTTGCCGTTACCGTAGATTTACCAACCCCTCCCTTACCGGAAGCAACGGCAATGATATTTTGAATACCGGGAATCGGATTTCCTTTGATTTGGTTGACCTTGGGCTGAGCTGGAGCATCGACCTTTAGGTTGACCTTTATTTTTGCTTTTTCGTATACTTCCCTGTGGATACACTTCAATATTTCCACCTCGGTCTTCTTCTTTGCCTGAAGACTTGGGTTTTTAATGGTCACGTCCACCTCGACCTCATCGCCAAAAACCTGTACATTGGTCACAGCGCCACTTTCCACCAAGTTTTGTCCTTCACCGGGTGCTGATATTTTCTCTAAAGCCTTGAGAATATCTGTTTTTTTCAACTTCATGAATCAAATATTTTAAACCAACTGTTTGAACTGGTTCTAAACTACAAAGATACGGTGTTGGCTTTAGATTAAGAAGTTGTGTTGAGGAATTTCAAAAAAATCAGAACTTGAATTATGAGGAATCGAATAAAGTATGTCTGATAGGCACAAAAGAGCTGGATTATTGTGTTCGTTTTTTTGAAAAAATGTAGCTTAGAAGCTGCTATTTGAAATAACCGACCAACATGCTACCAAAAATCAGAATCCCCCATTTTTTTCTATTGCTTATTTCGTTGATGTGGCTCTCATGTTCCACCAACAAAAATTCTTTCACAAAAAGAGATGTAAAAAAGTCGGAAAAACTGATTGGACTTCATTTTGCCAACAAAGATATTGATACCCTATATCCCTATTTAAAGCGAAACCGTAGTGGTTTTGATTCCCTGCGTAAATATCCAATAGGTAATGATGTTTTCCCTGCAATTCGCTTTGACCCAACTCCTTTTGGATTTACCATGCCCGAGCAACAAAATGGAACCGAGTGGAAGATTCCAGATAATGTTGAAGTACCCGAACCTTATGATTTGTTGGCTTTTTATACGATTCCCCAACTGGCATCGCTCATCAAAAACCAAAAAATTACGCCCACGGAACTCACGAAATTTTTCTTGGCACGACTCAAAAAATATCAGCCTACGTTACAATGCAGCATCTCCATCACTGATAGCTTGGCATTGGAGCAGGCCAAGCGAGCCGACGAAGAAATCAAAAATGGGAAATATCGGGGAATCCTACACGGTATACCCTATGGCACCAAAGATTTGATGGCGGTTCCAGGTTATCCCACCACTTGGGGGGCTGCGCCGTACAAAGACCAATTCATCAACGAAACGGCTACCGTTGTTAAAAAACTGGAGGAAGCGGGTGCGATTTTAGTGGCCAAATTGGTCTCCGGGGCATTGGCCCGAGGTGATGTATGGTTCGATGGAAAGACCAAAAACCCATGGGATACAACCCAAGGCGCCAGTGGTTCCTCTGCGGGGTCAGGTTCGGCAACGTCGGCAGGACTTGTGCCTTTTGCTTTGGGAACGGAAACATTGGGGTCGATTACTTCGCCAAGCACACGAAATGGCGTAACCGGCCTTAGGCCCACTTACGGGAGAGTAAGCAGACATGGAGTGATGAGCTTGAGCTGGTCCATGGACAAAGTGGGTCCATTGGGACGAAACGCGGAGGACTGTGCCATTGTTTTTGAAACCATTCAAGGGAAGGATAAAAATGACCTCACGACCATTGACCTTCCATTTGGCGTAGATTGGAAAAAGGACATCAAAGATTTAAGGGTGGCCTACTTAAAAAAAGATATTGAAAAAGATACAACAGAATCCGGCGATAATCTTAGAAAGGCACTTGCTTCACTTAAAAAGATGGGTATCGAACCCACTGAGGTCGAAATGCCGGATGAGGTACCCTATCGTGGGTTTGATATTATTTTGAGGGCCGAAGCAGGAGCATTTTTCGATGAATTGGTGCGTTCGGGCGGAGTCGACATCATGGTAGAGCAAGATCAGCGGTCCAGGGCCAACTCGTTAAGGCAAAGTAGGTTCATTCCTGCAGTTGAGTATATTCAGGCCAATAGACAACGTCAGGTACTCATTCAAAAAATGCAGGATTTGATGAAGAATTATGATGTGTTGATCTCGCCTTCTTTTGGGAACGACCAACTCACTGCCACCAACCTTACAGGTCACCCGGTCATTGCAGTTCCTACGGGTCTGGATGACAAGAATCACCCAACAAGCATGACATTTGTGGGCAATTTATATGATGAGGCAAGTATTTTGTTGCTGGCAAAAGCTTTTCAGGACCACACCTCTTTTGATGAATTGCATCCTCCAGGATATTGATTCAAAGTTCTTGGGCAGGATCCCAAAAATATTTTTGAAAGTCAACAATTTGATTCTCCTTTACTGGAATTCCTTCGTTCTCTAGGAGTTGTTGCATAATATTCGACCCATCAAAATGGTGCTTACCGGTTAACACACCCACCCGGTTTACTACGCGATGTGCCGGAACATCTTTGGCCAAGGAATTGTTCATGGCCCATCCTACCATTCTAGCGCTGCGGGCAGCCCCTAAATATTTGGCAATGGCACCATATGAGGTAACCCTGCCATAAGGAATCTCTTTGGCCACTTCGTAGACTTTATCAAAAAAGTTTTTCTCTTCCATGTTAGCGGTACATTATTCGAATCAGGGTAATGATCAAGAGTAAAAGCATCAAAGCACTCAGTATATAATTTGAATTTTTGGAAAAGCGATTGGTCTTTGTCTCCATTTTATCAAAATAAAAAGTGTAGAGGTATAAAACAGAAAATGTCCCTACTCCGGCAGCCACAACAAAGGTGGTGATGTCCTTGGCCTCGAATTTAATCCACCCAGCCTCGTTCCACATGGCATTTAATCCACTATAGTATGGAATGGTCAATAAATTGAGAGCTGCCAACAAAACCCCTTTAAAAAAACTGTTCTTTTTGCTCAGATTGACGTCTTTGATGGCCTGCGACTGAGTTTTGTTGCGCTTGGCCATAATAAAAAAATAGACGGCAAAAAAGGCAAAAACAGCGACCGCAATCTTAAATAGAACATCAATCACCTCTGGATTACGGTACAAAAATTTAGAGATATAAACCGCAATATAGGCCTGTACCATAATGGTGCCGGAAACACCCAAACTAAAAATGATCCCATTCAATTTTCCCTTTTCAACACTTACCTTGGCTGCGTTCATATTGAGCAAACCGGGAGGTACGGTGGCCATAAAGGCTGCCGAAAATGTGGCAAAAAAGAGTATGAGTACGTGGGTCATTGGTTAGTTGATCCTAAATTGGATATAGGTAATTGATTTTCCTTTTTCAAGATACTGATTTTCGTAGAAAGTCTGAATTTTAAGAACTTCAGATGGTGCTCCTTCGTTCTTGTAAACATCATGATTCGCATACACAATTTCGTGTCCCAAGCCTTGTAAAAGTCCTAAGGTGTAGCCGTGCATATACTCGCTATCGGTCTTTAGATTGATTAATCCCCCGGGAATAAGAATCTTTTTGTAGCGCTCCAGAAACTCAGGGTTTGTCATTCTATGTTTGGTTCTTTTGTATTTGATCTGTGGGTCCGGAAAGGTTATCCAGATTTCACTCACCTCCCCTTCTGCAAATAGATGATCCACCAATTCTATTTGTGAGCGCAAAAAGGCAACATTGTCCAAGTTTTCTTCCAAAGCGGTTTTTGCTCCTCTCCAAAATCTTGCACCCTTTATATCGATTCCGATATGGTTCTTTTCTGGGTTTATTTGGGCAAGCCCAACAGTATACTCACCCTTACCACAGCCCAGCTCCAATACGATCGGGTTGTTGTTTCCAAAAAAGGAAGCCCACTTGCCTTTGTACTCGAATCCGGCCATAACATCTTCCCGTGATGGTTGGACCACATTGGCAAATGTTTCGTTCTCCTTGAACCTTTTTAATTTATTCTTACTTCCCACTTTGGTGTTTTATTGAGCAAAAAATTAATGATTTGGCAAAACTAAGGAAATCTAAAAGCAATTTGTATTTTGTTTTTTTGTTGGTATGAATTCTTCCAAACGTATTCTGGTAGCTCCATTGAATTGGGGACTGGGACATGCTACTAGGTGCATACCCATTATCCAAGAATTATTGCGGCATGGCCATCAACCCCATATCGCATCGGACGGGGTGGCATTATCCTTACTTAAAAAGGAATTTCCAAATTTGCCCGCCTTTGAACTGCCTTCTTACAAGATTTCGTATGCCGAAAAGGGGAAGAACTTCAAAATAAAAATGATATGGGACTCACCAAAGGTGCTCAAGGCCATGGCAAAGGAGAAAAAGGCTGTGAAGCAATTGGTGAAAGAACATGGTTTGGGCGGAATTATCTCCGATAACCGATTGGGTGCCTACTATAAAAAAGTGCCCTGTGTATTTATTACGCATCAACTCAATGTACTTTCCGGTAACACGACTTGGATGAGTTCCAAAGCACATCAAAAAATCATTAAAAAATTTGATGCTTGCTGGGTACCCGATGTAAAGGACAAACCCAACTTGACCGGAAAATTGGGCCACTTAAAAAAATCCAAATTGAACATTGTGTATTTGGGTCCTTTAAGCCGGTTTGAAAAAAAACAACTTGCCATCACCAATGACTTGATGGTTTTACTGTCCGGTCCGGAACCACAACGAACAATGCTGGAAGAGAAACTACTGAGTGAATTACAACAATTTGAAGGCAATATTCTCTTTGTAAAAGGTAAAATAGAGGACGAACAGGTTGTGGAAGAGATTCAAACCCCAAGAGGAAAAATACGGCACTACAATTTTATGAAATCGGAAGAACTGGAAAATGCCATAAACCAGAGCGACAAGATTCTATGTAGATCGGGGTACACCACGGTTATGGATCTAGCTAAATTGGAAAAGAAGGCATTTTTTATCCCTACCCCAGGCCAATACGAGCAGGAATATTTGGCGAAACGAATGGAAAAGCAGGGACTTGTACCTTTTTCCAGTCAAGAGGATTTTACTGTGAAAGATTTATCCAGAATCGAAGAATTCTCAGGTTTGGCAAAGTTTGAATCGACAACCGACTATTCCTCCTTGTTTGAGGTTTTCTCTGCTACGGACACAGGAGCCTTGGCTTTTTCCAGTGTAAATGAGAATTCAGAACCTACGTCGACCTCGCTCTCCACATAAATTTTTTCTCCGTGGCCTTCCACTATGTGCTTCACAATGGAAAGTCCAAGACCGGACCCTCCCTCGGCCCTGCTGCCACTTTGGTCCACTCGATAAAATCGCTCGAACAATCTTGGAATATGCTGTTTGGGGATACCCCCTCCATTATCCGTTACCCGCACGATCACCTTATTTTTAATTAGGTTTTCCACACTTACCTCCGTGGTTCCTTTGGGCAACCCATATTTAATAGAGTTCACCAAAAGATTACTTATTACCTGCTGTATTTTTTCCTTGTCCCCGTTCACGTAGATAGGATTCAGGTATTCCATGTCAAAGGTCAGGGATATCTCCTTGCGGGCAGCCTTCATTTCCAATAGATCAAAGGTATTCTGTATAAGCTCGATAACATCAAAATCCTCTCTTTCCAATTTCAGTTCACCGGCTTCCAGTTTGGTGATAAGATCAAGATCCTTTACGATATATATAAGCCTTTCTACCCCTTTGTTGGCACGTTGTAGATATTTTTTTCGCAGCTTTTTATCCTTCATGGCGCCATCGAGTAAGGTCAAAATATAACCTTGAACCGTAAATAGTGGTGTTTTTAATTCATGAGAAACGTTGCCCAGAAAATCTTTTCGGTATTCTTCTCGGATTTTAAGGGTGTCTATCTCTATTTTCTTTCCCTCGGCAAATTTTTCAATTTCCTGTACCAAAGTGCGCATATCGGTGGTTACAGGTTTTGAGGAAAAGGAAGATGATTCCAGAAGGGAGACATCATCATAAATTCTTTTGATTCGCCTATAAATGAAGCGTTCTACACGGATTTGAATTATTGCAAAACAGATACCAAAACATATCAAGGCAAAAAGTAGGGTGTGCGACCAATCTATATGGTCAACATCCATATGAAATCCTATAAATACCAGAGTGATCAAAATGGTGATAACCAAAGAAGATCGAAGTGCAAATTTGTATGATTTCTTTAGTTTTATGGCCATTAGAGTACAAACTTATACCCCACACCCTTAACGGTTTTAAAGTGGTGGTCGCCGATTTTCTCACGTAATTTTCTAATATGGACATCTATGGTTCGGCCGCCAACAACCACTTCGTTGCCCCAGACTTTATCCAAGATCACTTCTCGCTTAAAGACTTTGTTTGGCTTGGATGTTAAAAGTGAAAGGAGTTCAAATTCTTTTCTTGGAAGGACCATTTCTTCACCATCGTTAATAATTTTGTATTCCTCCCTATTGATGACAATGTCCCCTACCTTAACGATATCCTCAACTTCCTTCTTGTCATCTTTCAATCGTCGCAGCAAAGCCTTGACCTTGCTTACCAATACTTTAGGTTTTATGGGCTTGGTGATATAATCGTCGGCCCCGGCATCAAAACCGGCCACTTGTGAATAATCTTCACCACGAGCCGTTAAGAAAGTGATTATAGTATGATCCAACCCCGGTGTGTTCCGGATCACTTCGCATGCCTCAATACCATCCATTTCCGGCATCATAACATCCATAATAATCAGATGGGGGCTTTTCTTCTTGGCCTTGGCAACTCCTTCCACTCCGTTTTTGGCAGTGAATACTTCGTACCCTTCCGCAGAGAGGTTATAACTTATAATTTCCAGAATATCAGGTTCATCGTCTACCAATAGAATCTTAATGTCCTTGTTTTTCATGGGATGGTATTTCTGTGTTAAACGCCCAAATGTAAAGATAATACACTTACGGGATAAACGCTTAACGTTGATTTAATCTAGTAACCTTATTGTAACAAAACTGAAATAAACACTTAACATACAACTAACACGGCTTTTACAACCTGTGGCGTTCTTTGCGCCAAATATATACCTGATAATGAAATATTTTTTACTGATTTTTGCCTTGTTGGCAACATCACTGAGCAGCGCCCAGCAATCCACGGGTAGCATTGTCGGTAAATTAACCGACCAAGAGTACAACAATGAGCCACTTGCTTTTGCCAATGTGGTAATTAAGGGGACCACTATTGGAACTACTTCCGATTTTGATGGCCTTTATGAAATTTCCGGGATTGCCCCGGGCACTTACATTTTAGTATATAGTTATTTAGGTTATGAAACCGTAGAAATCCCAAATGTAACAGTAGAAGCTGGAAAAGTTACTAGCGTAGACGTTCCAATGAGTGCTGGACAGGGAATGGCACTAGATGAAGTAGTAGTTACCACTGTAGCCAGGAAAGATTCTGAAACCGCCTTGCTATTGGACCAAAAACGTGCAATTGAGATAAAAGAAAGTATTGGTGCCGTAGAATTGGGAAATTTAGGAATCTCCGATGTAAAATCTGCCGCTACTAAAATCTCCGGCGTTACTGAAAGTGAAGCTTCTGGAGATGTATTTGTTCGTGGTCTTGGAGATAGATATTTGACCACTACCTTTAATGGTCTTCCTATTCCATCCGATGACATCGAGAAAAAGAACATAGACCTTGGCTTGTTCCCAACTAGGGTAATCCAAAACGTGAGTATTAGCAAAACCTATTCTGCTGCCACTTCTGCCGACCAAGCTTCCGGTAATATAAATATTGCCTCAAGGGAATTGTCCGGAACCAGTGAATTGGAAGTGGGTGTTTCCATTGGAGCCAACACCAATGCTATTGGCGATGGTTCGGACGGGCAAGGTTTTAAGGTAACAGCAAACTACGAAGATACCTCTCTCGGATTTTACGATACCGATATCGATATCAGAGATCAAATCACCAACCAATCATGGGACGCCAGTACCGTTGAAACGCCAGCCAATATGGGCGTCAACATTAGTGGTGGAAAATCCTTTTTTGACAACAAGTTCAAGGTGTTCGGTACATTGTCCAACTCCAAAAATCATAAATATTACAGCCCTGGCGAATTTTTGATTTATGATCAGGTCACCGTTACAGACTCCATTACAGATTTTCAACAATGGGAAACAGAGCATGTAAACAATGCCATGTTGGACCTTACCTACCAAGATGATAAAAACATAATAAAATCTGTTACACTTTTTGTAAATACCTTAGATGATGTAGTATCAGAAGGAGGTAGAAACGGTTTTGGTAACATTCAGGAAGAGACCATTGGAGATTTTTCTGATTTTTTAAGAGATCAGAACACCAAGCAGACCCGTTTGTTTGTTACCCAATTGATCGGTAACCACAAGTTTGGAGAAAAAAATGTATTGGACTGGGCCGTTAGTTATAACAAACTTAACGCCGATGAGCCGAACAGGATTCGTAACATCATCAACTTTACCTCAGACCCCGTAAATGCTTTTCTCTACGAAAACAGTGCCTTTGAATCAAGAAAACTTTCCCAGACAATTGATGATGAAGAGTACAACGGTCTCTTAAAAGATAGGCTGAAAATCATTGATGAAGAAAATAAAAAATTTTACATTGACCTTGGGGCGAACTATAGAAAAAAGACAAGAGATTTTGAATCTACTTTTTATGGAGTTTCCAACGTAGATGACAATAGACCAAGCTCCACTTCATTGGATGATCTTGATCAGATTTTTACAGATGCCAACTTCAATAACAATATTTTGGAAATTATCGCTTTCCAATCCAACGAAGCTGGAGAAGTAAAGGATGAATATACCGGTGAGTATGAATCCATTGCAGGGTTTGCTCTTTTTAATGTTGGATTTGGAAACTGGAACTTTAACGCCGGCCTTAGGGCGCAACAAGACGAAATCGTAGTAAACTATGATGTGGCCAATGCACCTGGTGGTGAAGTTGGTTCCGTTTCAAGGGATTATACCAACGTTTATCCTAGTTTGAACATAAAATATGCACTTAATGAAGAGCATGCCCTTCGTTTTGCTGCCAGCCGTAGTATTACACTTCCAGAGTTTAAGGAAATTGCTCCTTTTAGATACATTTCCCCCACAGGGCAACAAGTTTTTGGTACTGTTGGAGATAATGCATTGGAAGCTTCGTTCGCCAACAACTTTGACCTTAAATGGGAGTTCTTCCCAACCAGGGGCCAGCTGATTTCTGCTTCCTTGTTTTATAAAAGCATAGAAGACCCCATCAACAAAGTACGCGCACGTGGTTCCGATGGTGCCTTGTTCACCTTCAGAAACACAGGGGAAGAAGCCACTATCTATGGTATCGAGATAGAATCCAAAATAGATATCATCACTCCTGAAATGAACGATGAGGACGGCAACCCATTAGGACCAACACTAAGTTTGGTACTAAACGCCAGTAGAATGTGGCACGAGCAAGACCTTATCGAAAGAACCACAGAAGAAGGTGCAATTATAGAAACCTTTAGATACGGAACCAATAAAAATGCCCCCTTACAAGGTGCTTCCGATTGGATTATGAACAGCAGCTTAAACTTGGAAACCTCCAACAATTGGGTGGCCAACGTATCTGCAAGCTATGCTTCGGACAAGATTTTTGCTATGGGGTTTGCAAGAGCTCAAGAAGATTGGGATACCCGTTATAATGATGCCATTTTGGAAAAAGGATTCGTGGTGTTGAACTCAAAAATCAGTAAGCAGTTTGGACAAAACTTTCAAGTATCGTTATCCGGACAAAACTTGTTAAATCCAAAAATAGAACAGTCCATAAACTACTTGACTTCTGAAAGCAGAGCAGAATTGGAAGCATTTTCAGATGACAGGGAAGTACGTTTGGGCCCAGGAGCCCCACAAAGGGAGACTATTACCGATGTAGTTCGCTCTTATACTTTGGGCAGAACATTTAGCCTTGGACTTAAATATACCTTTTAACGCTAATCAATACAGTAGTCTAATAATTAATCTAAATCCATTTCATTTATGAAAACGAAAATTTTGAAAATTTCAATGTTATCACTGGCCACAATGGCACTGGTTTTTACCAGCTGTAGTGGTGACGATAATGGCGGGGACAATCCAACCACGCCTACCTGTGATGACAATATCCAAAATGGGGATGAAACAGGTGTAGACTGTGGTGGTTCTTGCGAGCCATGTGAAAATCCAGCTACAACGCTAACAGGTTCAATATCTGAGGATATGACCCTAGACCCAGCTGAGACCTATGTTCTACAAGGTTCTTTTAGTGTGGAGTCTGGAGCTACTTTGACCATCCCTGCTGGAACAACAATTACAGCCGAGGTTGAAGATGGTACCGAAACCAAAACTTACATCGTTGTACAAAAAGGAGGTATGATCGATGTTCAAGGTACCGAGGCCAACCCTGTTATCCTTACTTCTGCAAACGAAGAGCCAGGTGACTGGGGTGGTTTAATTCTTGCCGGTAACGCAACCACTACCGAAGGTGTGGATGCCGAAGCTGAAGTAGGCGGTATCATCTATGGAGGTACTGACGATGCCGACAACTCTGGTAGCATTGATTACTTGATCATTAACTACGCTGGTGCTCAAATCAGTACAGAATCTCAGTACAACGGTCTAACCCTTTACGCTGTTGGTTCAGGTACAACAATAAGTAACGTTGCCGTACTTAACGGTACCGATGATGGTGTTGAGTTCTTCGGTGGAACTGTTTCCGCATCCAACTTCTATTTAGAAAACAACGAAGATGATGCTATCGACTGGACTGAAGGATGGAACGGTACATTGACAAACGCTTATGTAGTTCACACTTCTGGATTCTCTACTGTTGTTGAAGCAGATGGAGAGAACAAAAACCCAAGTTTGGTTAATTTGACCGCTGTTTCTTCAGTTGGAGGTACAGCCCTTCAGTTTAAAAAAGAATCTGGAGCAACCATTACAGGACTTTCTTTGAACGGATACGATACATCTGTATTGATGAGCGACGCTGGTCCATTGGCCAACGTTCAAATTGAAGGAGCAGATGCCAATCCCAACCTATCTTACGTTGGTGATGCCACAGTTGACGTAGAAATGTTTGGATGGGTAAATTCTGCACTTGTGATCGAAGAAAGCAAATTGACAGGTTCTCTAACTTCTGATTTAACTTTAGATCCAGCTGTAGACTATTTTCTGGAAGGAAGCTTTAGCGTAGAATCCGGTGCTACTTTGACTATTCCTGCTGGAACAAGAATCGTTGCCGATGTTGAAGAAGGCACTGAAACCAAAACATACATCGTAGTACAAAAAGGTGGTATGATCGATATTCAAGGTACTGCTACCGACCCTGTTGTTATGACTTCTTCTAACGAAGAGCCAGGTGATTGGGGCGGATTGGTAATTGCTGGTGATGCAACTACTACCGAAGGTGTGGAT